>CAZAOG010000115.1:0-8785 GCA_964486645.1 uncultured Ignavibacteriaceae bacterium
TAATCTGAAATCAGATTTTTTTAAAAATGCAGAATTCAGGCACACTTTCAGTAAATTATTTTTATAAATAATCTTTTATAATTAAGTATTTGTTTGACTTTGAAAACACGCCCCTTTATATTTTATGTTTCAAAAACTTTCAAGGTATAAAATGCAAAGTTATGAAGGAATTTTAAAAAAGATCCCGATTTTTAGTTCTTTAAAAGACGAGACTCTCCTGCAAATTGACCAAGTCTGCATAAAAAAGAAATATGAAAAAGGTAACATTATATTATTCGAACACGATGAAGCAAACGCTCTCTTTTTTATTGTTAAAGGCGAAGTGAAAATTGCAAGGGAAAGTGACGACGGAAGAGAAGTAATTTTTTCTTTGCTGCACGATTCGGACGTCTTCGGAGAAATGTCGTTGTTAGACGGTATGCCTCGTTCGGCTAATGTTACAGCTATGGTAGATACGGAACTTTATATGATTAAAAGGGAAGATTTCTTGGAATTGCTCAACAATCATCCTGATGTTTCCATAGCTCTGTTGGTAGAACTTACTCACCGTTTACGGTTAGCGGGAATGAGAATTAAGTCACTCTCCTTAAATGATGCGGAAGGTAAGGTAGCTACCGTGCTTTTACAAATTGCAGATGAAAAAGGTAAAATTAAAAACGGAATAGTAGAAATTGAGAAGCTTCCATTTCAGCACGACTTAGCGAATATGGCAGGTACTTCAAGAGAAACAATCTCTCGTACTTTGCATTCATTTGCAAAAAAGGGTTTGGTAGAACTCGAAGGTTCAAAATTAAGAATAATTAAATACGAACAATTTAAAGAAATATATAATTGATTTTATGTTTGAAAAAGTTGACCTACACACTCATACAACACACTCTGACGGTTTTCACAGTCCGGAAGAATTAATAAACAAAGCCAAAACCTTAGGTCTTAGAGCAATATCAATAACCGATCACGATTCCATCAGTGCCTTTTCCGAAGCATATTCGATAGGGAGAAAAATAGGTATTGAAGTAATACCCGGCGTTGAATTAAGCACCGATATAGGTGAAAGCGAAGTTCATATACTCGGTTATCTTTTTGATGTAAAGAACAAAGATCTAAAAAGGTATCTTAAATTTTTTAGAGATGAAAGATACAAACGAGCTTGCAGAATTATTGACAAATTAAATTCACTCGGTTTTACTTTAAGTATTGAGGAAATTAAACTTGCAAGTAAAAATTCCGCAATCGGCAGACCTCATATTGCAAAACTGCTGCACGAAAAAGGATATGTAAAATCTTATCTTGAAGCATTTAACAAATATTTAGGAAACGGATGCCCTGCATTTGAAAAGAAAGTTCACCTTTCTCCTCAAAGTGCATTTAAAATTATAAACGATGCCGGAGGACTTGCTTTTATCGCACACCCCGGTAACATGCCCGAAGCCCTTTTAAAAGATTTAATAGATGCAGGCGTGGACGGCATAGAAGTTTTTCATCCGTCGCATACTCCTAATAAAGTTAATTTTTACAAAGGTGTTGTTAACGAATTTTTCCTTCTTTCATCCGGCGGATCCGACTATCACGGAGGGAAAAGAGAAGATGATAAAAATTTCGGAAAAATTTATGTTCCTTATGAGATACTTGAGAATATGAAAAAGAACCAATACAGGAATTCCGCCTAAGGAAAAATAAATATGGTAATTAAAGGAAAACATTCTGCCGCTGATTTCAAATTTGCAATTATCCTAAGTTTATTCAATGAGTTTATCGGTCAAAGGCTTCTTGACGGGGCTTTAGACACTTTGAAAAAGAACGGTTGTCCGGATGGAAATATTGATATTGTAAAAGTTCCCGGTGCGTTTGAACTGCCGGTAACTGCCGATAAATTACTATCGAATAATGATTACGATGCCGTCATTTGTCTGGGAGCAGTAATAAAAGGAGATACACCCCACTTCGAATATGTGTCGCGCTCGGTAAGTGCCGGAATAACACAGGTTTCAATCAAACACAGCAAACCCGTTTTATTTGGAGTTTTAACAACCGACACCGTTGAGCAGGCGCTTGAAAGAGCCGGAGACAAAGGGGAAAATAAAGGTTCGTCGGTTGCGTTGGCTGCCATAGAGATGGCGGATATAATGAGAAAACTATAAACCAATTAAATTTAATTTTGTATCTTTAATAAAATATTTTATTTATTCTTTTATAAAATTTGGCAAATGAAATTATCTAATCCGCGTATCTTTACAATTTTAATTTTATCTTTTCTTATTCAACAATTGTCTGCCCAGCAGTTCACTAATTTTAAAAATTATACCGATATGAAACGCGTTACTGATTTTCAAACTAATAATTCGGGAATTTGGGCGGCAACAAGCGGCGGAGGTTTCTTCTTTAATTCTTCTAACGGCGTTTACACAAAACTGCATAAAACAGACGGAATTAACGGAATAAATTTAACCGCGGTAACTATTGATAACACAGGTAAAATTTGGTTCGGAAGCGAAAACGGAATTATTGACATTTATAACCCCGGAGACAAGACCACTTCTACTATTTTAGATATTTTTAATTCCGGCAGAAGCAATAAAGCCATTAACCAATTATCCGTAACCGGCGATACAATCATTGTTGCAACCGATTTCGGTATTTCCCTCATCGATTCAAAAACTTTACTCTTTCTCGATACCTTCTTTAAATTCGGAAGTTTTACTTCCAACATAAAAGTTAACAGTATTTTGAATAACGGTTTAATCTACGCGTCAACTATATCCGGTGTTGCCGTTCAAAAAAGCGAAGCCGTTAATTTATCGGCGCCGGAATCGTGGAATGTTTTTACAACCGCAGACGGTCTTCCTTCTAACAACGTAAATAAACTTGCGATGTATAAATCCGACTTAATTGCCGCTACAAACAACGGATTAGCACAAAAAAACGGTGCTGCCTGGCAGACAATACTGCCGCAGTTTACCGGCAAAAAAATAAATGACCTTCTCGTTGCACGGGACACGCTCTACATTTTATCTGAAAATAGAATTAGTACTTACGACGGAACGAATGTATTTACAAGTTTTTTTTCGTCGAATAAGTTAAATGCTCTTTCATATTCACCTTCTTTGGGATTACTTGCAGCTTCCGATGTCGGCATAATTCAAGTATATGGAACCAAAGCCGAAAACATTTTCCCGAACGGACCGGCTGCGAATCAGTTCCCAAGTATGGCGGTTGACAACGACGGAATTCTTTGGTCGGCCAGCGGCAGGGATGTTACCGGAGTGGGCTTTTATAAATTTGACGGGAACACTTGGACTACTTTTAATAAATCAAATACACCCGTTTTACCTTCCAACAGTTATCACATTGCTTATGCGGCACCCAATAATGTTAAGTATTTCGGTAACTGGGGTAAAGGATTTGTAAAATTAAATGATGCTTCTATAATAAATTACGATACTGACAACACAGACTTGGTCGGAATTGTTAATGACCCGAATTTTCTTGTTATTTCCGGTTTCGGAGCCGATAAAAAAAATAATATATGGGTTTTGAATTTTTGGGCTACCGACAGAAAAGTTTTGAACGTTTTAACTACAAAAGGAATATGGTATCGTTTCAAAGTTCCTTCCGAAGCAAATTTAACACTTCAATCCCACTTTAATTTAGTTGTAGATCAATTTGATACCAAGTGGTATAGTGCTTCCGATCCTAAAAAATCCGGGCTCTTCTTTTTTAATGAAAACACAACATTGACAAATACCGCAGACGATATTTCCGGTTTTTTATCAACCTCCAACGGTTTGAACAGCAATTCCATTTCTGCTATTGCCCTTGATAAAAGAGGAGAACTTTGGGTGGGCAGTAATTTCGGAGTAAATATTATTAGTAATTTAGGGTCTATATCCTCAAGCGGTTCCGGTTTGAAAATAAGCTCGGTGTTTTCGTTAAGACAGCAAAGCATAAATGCTATTGCAGTTGACCCGTTAAACCGAAAATGGATAGGAACAAATCAAGGTTTGCTTTTAGTAAATTCTGACGGATCCAGATTATTAACCTCTTTGAATACTACAAACAGTGCATTGCTTTCCGATATAATTACAAGTATAGCCATAAACGAAAATACAGGCGAGGTTTTTGTCGGCACCGATAACGGACTAACATCATTTATAACAACCGCGGTAAAACCGGCAAATAAATTTTCCGGAATATTTACTTATCCAAGTCCTTTTGTAATCGGCGAAGGTGCAAATGAATTAACTATTGACGGGTTGGTAAAGGATTCGGATATTAAAATTCTTACAATTTCAGGTAAATTATTGAGAGAATTTTCTTCCCCAGGCGGACGTATTGCAACCTGGGACGGAAAAGACAAGAGCGGTAATTATGTTGGCAGCGGAGTTTACATTATCATCGCGTACGATAAAGACGGTAATAACGTAACAACAGGAAAAGTTGCGGTTATTAGAAAATAATTCATTTTATTCACCATCCTTTTTAATATCAAAATAAATGATAGACATTCTGCAAATATCACTACAATTTGGCGGTAAATATTTATACAGGGATGTATCATTTAAAATAAACTCCGGAGATAAAATTGCTTTGGTAGGCTCTAACGGAACGGGCAAATCTTCTCTTTTAAAACTTATAACCGGGCAGCTTCTTCCGGAATCCGGAAAAATTCAAAAGGCTAAATCCGCCACAATCGGCTACCTTCCTCAAGAAAACATAGTACATAAAGGAAAACCGCTGTTGACCGAAGCAATTTCCGCACTAACGGATATTACTTCTCTAAGAAATAAAGAAAATGAAATTTCGGAAGTTTTAAAAAATAATGATATTTCCGAAGAAGAAAGAGACGACCTCATCAACCAATTGGGTGAAATTCACTACAGACTTGAAGACCTCGATTCCTTTTCCGTTGAAGCCAAAGTTAAAAAAATATTAACCGGACTTGGTTTCAAGGAAGAAGAATTTGAAAAACCCACAGAACAATTCTCTATCGGCTGGCAAATGAGAATTGCACTTGCAAAAATTTTGATTTCTCAAAACGATATCCTGCTTTTAGACGAACCGACAAATCATCTTGACATGGATTCTTTAAAATGGCTTACGAATTATTTAAAGTCATATAAAGGAGCAATACTAACGGTTTCTCACGATAAATACTTTATTAACGAAATTACAAATAAAACATTGGAACTGTTCGGAGGTAAGTTTTATTTATTTAATGGAACTTATAATGCATATCTTAATTATAAAGCCGAAAGAAACAGATTAAATTTAAAACAAGCGGAACAGCAAGGAAAGAAAATAAAAGAAACGGAAAAATTTATTGAAAGATTCAGATATAAAGCTACAAAAGCCAAACAGGTTCAAAGCCGCATAAAACAGCTTGAGAAAATTGAAAGAATTGAACTGCCGGATGTTGAAAAATCAATTTCCATAAAATTCCCCGAAGCACAAAAATCAGGTAAGACCGTACTTGAACTTGAATCTGTCTCAAAATCTTTTGGTGAAAAATTAGTATTTAAAGATGTTAACCTTGAAATAAACAGGGGCGATAAAATTGCCTTTGTCGGACCGAACGGAGCGGGTAAAACAACGCTGTCAAAAATAATTGCCGGAAAGTTGAAGGATTTTACCGGCAAACGCGAAATAGGTTACAATGTTTTTATCTCTTATTATTCGCAGGAAGTAGCCGACGAGCTGGACAAGAGCATTACAATTTTAGAAACATTGGAACAAATGGGAAGCGAGCTGACGCAGAATCAGTTAAGAACATTGCTGGGTTCTTTTTTATTTAAAGGCGATGATGTTTACAAAAAAATCTCCGTTTTATCGGGCGGAGAAAAAAGCAGGGTTGCACTTGCAAAGATTCTTTTAACAAAATCCAATTTTATTATTCTTGACGAACCTACAAATCATCTCGACATGATTTCTTCTCAGCTGCTTCAATCCGCGCTCGTTAATTTTTCGGGTTCGCTGGTAATAGTTTCCCACGATGTTGATTTTTTGAGAACAATTGTCAACAAAGTTTTTGATATTAGAAATGAAAAGACAACTTTATACGAAGGTGATATTGATTACTATCTTTGGAAAAAAGAAAGTGAGAACAACCGGATAATTTCTGAAAATAATTATTTCGATAAAAAATCTTCTTCAAAAGATATAAGCAAAAAAGAATTAAGAAGACTTGAAGCGGAAAAAAGGCAAATGAGATTCGAAGCTACCAAAGACATTTCCGCCGAAATTAAAAAATTGGAAATGAAAATTAATGAACTTGAAGAAACGGAAACGGAACTGGAGAAAAAACTTGCTGACCCAAATATATACAACGATCACCGGAGAGCGCTGGAAGTAAATATAGAATACAAAAAGACGAAGGATGAACTTGAGAAGTTATTGCTCCTTTGGGAAGAGAAACAGGACAAATTAAAAGAAATTGAATACAGATTGCTGTGATTGAAAAAAAAACAAATAAACCGCTAAAAAGATTCGGTCAGAATTATATCACAGATAAAAATATTCTGCTAAAAATCATCAGCGAATTTAATCCTCATTTTAATGATAATATTGTGGAAATCGGACCCGGCCGAGGAGCATTAACAAAACTGCTTTCCGAAAGGGTGAAAAAATTAAACTCAGTGGAAATAGATACACGGGTAATTGATGACCTAAAAAATATTTCTCACAATTTAAATATTTTAAACGAAGATTTTTTAAAGACCGATCTTCATCAATTTTATAAAAAGGGGAAAAAAATAAGAATAATCGGAAACATACCGTACAATATTACATCAGGCATTTTTTTTAAATTAATAGAAAACAATAAAATTATTTCGGACGCGGTTTTGATGGTTCAGCACGAAGTGGGTAAAAGAATTACCGGTGTAAAAGGAACTAAAAATTACGGGATTTTTTCAGTTATAGTAAACTATTTTTGCGACGTAAGTTATTGTTTTAAAATATCAAGAAATGTTTTTCAACCGAAACCGAAGGTAGACTCGGCGATACTTCACTTGAAATTCAAGTCGTTAAAAGAAAAAGAACAAATTCAAAAAACATTCATCAAAGTTGTTAAAGCATCTTTCGGGAACAGAAGAAAAATGTTAAAAAATTCATTAAGTAATAGTATATTTGGTAACTTTGATTTTAGTAAGTGTGGAATTGACTTATCCCAACGTGCCGAGGATTTAGATATTAAAGATTTTATACAATTATCAAAATTTATTTTAAAAAACCAACAAACTTAATTTTCTACTTGGAGATGCTCTTTAAATATGGAAAAAATTAAATCATTTATTGAAAACTTAAAGGCTTATGATTTAGTTACTATTTTCTTCTTCCTATTATTAACTATTTTCAATATCGTTTTTAACAATGTAATCGAACTTTGGCCTACCCTGGTTGCCATAAATATCGGAATAATTTCTTTTGTATTAATTATGGCGTATATAGAACACGTTTACGAATACAAATTTGTGAAAATATTTCACTACTGGTATTTAGCACCGCTTGTATTATTAACCTTTAAAGAAATATATATTTTAGTACCTTCCATAAGACCGTACGATTATGATTGGTTGTTTATAAATATCGACAGATGGCTCTTCGGTACTGACCCGACAAGATTTCTCCATCAATACGCATTTCCTTTGCTGACGGAAATTCTGCAAATCATTTACGGTTCTTTTTATTTACTGCCTATAATTTTTAGTTTAATAATTTTATGGAACAAAAAGGAAACTGCTTTTGAATTTTCGGTATTTGTAATTATCTACGGATTTTTCCTCTCTTATTTGGGATACTTTTTACTGCCCGGAATTGGACCGAGATTTACGCTTCACGATTTTGCAACTATCAACCAACAATTACCCGGTTTGTTCTTGACAAACTTTTTGCGGGACCTTACGAACTTCGGCGAATCCGTTCTGCCGAATACACCCAACCCCGCTGCGGTTGTTCAAAGAGATATATTTCCGAGCGGACATACAATGGTTACTCTTATAATTATATATCTTTCGGTTAGATTAAAAAGTAAGTCAAAATACTTTTTTATACCCTGGGGTTCGCTGCTAATATTTTCAACTGTGTATTTATGGTATCATTATGTAGTAGACCTTATAGGCGCTTTGGTATTTATGATTTTTGCACTTTGGAGCGGAAAATATTTATTTAATTGGTGGTGTAATAAAATTGGAAAAGAAAAATTTGATTATACCCACAAACACCAAATTAATCATTCGGTCTTAAAAGAAGATAAAAAAAAACAAGTAAAATATATCTTTGAAAAAATTGCGGATAGATACGATTTCCTTAACCATTTGCTCAGCTTCGGACTTGATTTTTACTGGAGAAAAAAAGCATTAAATTTATCCGGCTTAAATTCGGATTCTATATTATTGGATGTAGCCTGCGGAACGGGCGATGTTGCTATACAAGCTAAAAAAATGGGGGTTACAAAAATTTACGGCGCCGATTTTTCATTTAATATGCTTAAACATTTTAATGAAAAGAGTGAGTGGATTAAGGGTAAAAACATTCAATTGGTCGCTGAAAATATGCCCTTAAAATCCGAGTCGATAACAAACATAACGGTGGCATTCGGTGTAAGAAATTTTTATGATATTGAAAAAGGATTCAAATCGTTTTACTCGGTATTAAAAAAAGAAGGAAAAGTTACGATATTAGAATTTCGTCTGCCCAAAAACGTTATACTAAGAAAATTGTACGAATTTTATTTTAATAACATTCTGCCGTTTGTAGGAGGAATTATCTCCGGCAACAGAGAAGCGTA
>CAZAOG010000116.1:0-4101 GCA_964486645.1 uncultured Ignavibacteriaceae bacterium
GGGGGGGGGGGTAATAAATTAATGCTGGTATTCATTTTTTTCTCCATTTTTTAATGAATAATCTTTAACTTAAAAATTAATCTTAAAAAATGCAAAAATAATCTTGAATCATAATTAAGGCGAATTCAACCTCAGAAAACAACGGTTAATAAAAATTATTGAAGAGAGTCTAAAGTATTTTTTGACAAATTTTTTTTCTTTATGTGTCCTTTTCCTCAAGACACTTTTTACTAAACTCTTCGGCAAACTTTTTTATCATTTTGGAAATGTCGTTGTTTGAAGTAGAACGTAAATATGTGTCGGCTAATTTTTGGAATATTTGATAAAAATGGACATTCATTTCATCAACCATCATTTCATTAGTCCAAAGGTCAATACCCATCGTTACTTTTTCTTCTTTGTCCCAAAGGGAAATTTGCATTGACTTGCATTCTTTTTCGCCGTCAAAATCCGCATCTGTTGCATGCCAAGTAATTTTTTTCGGCAGATTTTTTTCGTCCAATTGAACCGTAAATTTTATTTCGGAAATTTTATTGGGTGTATCCATAACTCATTTATAATTTATTGTTAAAATTTTTAATCCTGTATTTTTTGTTTTTAATACTCTTTATATTCGGCGTAACCTTGTTCAACAAGCAGATCGTTAACATTTAAAATTTCTCCTTCGTAAGGCAGCCAAATTTCGCCGAGGTATCTTCCGTACTTTCCTTTTTTGTCTTTAAATGTCCCGATTATTATTTCCTTATCCAATATTAAATTTCTTAAAAAATCTCTTGACCGCAACCCCTTTTTCCTTTCCCTGCCTCTAATTTCAGGTGCATTTATTCTTATCAGTCTTATTTTTTCGGACCTTACCCACGTATGAAGACCAAGATCGATATCCACCGTGCAGGTATCTCCGTCATACACCGAAGTGACAAAAGCTTTATATTGGTAAAGAACATTTTTCATTTTATTCCCTCAATAAAATATTTTATAATTGATTTCTTTATTATTCATATAATAAATGTAACAATTTTTGAAAAATAAATTAGATACAATTTAAAAGTTAAGTTAAATTTTTATTTAACCAAATGTTTATAAAAAAAGTCATACCGTTTTTCTTTATTCTCATCTCATTTGTCAACGCTCAAAACGTTGTGAGCTTTGGGAGTAAGTTGGGCGGCGGAACGATAAAAGGAAATTCTCCTAACCAAAGCAGTTATTTCGTTTCTTTTTTTGTGGATTTCCCCGCACCTTTTAGCGATAAAATTATGTCCAGGTTCGGTTTTGTTTATGCTCAGGATTTTGCGAAAATATTACCCGATAATTCAAATGCTTATCACTCATTCGTAAAGGGGTTTTCGCTGGGTGCCGTAATAGACCAAAATTTGGATAACAATTTTTATATGGAAGAAAGTATAGGACTGCTGGCGCTTAACGATAGGATTTTCAGCAATACATCTATTTGGAATTACGGGGTAACTTTCTCTTTTTTGGCCGGATTGGATTTAAGAAAAAAAACTTTAACCGGTATTAAAATAGGTTTGGGCGTTGAAAACGGTTTTACCTTTTCAAATACTTTGACAAAGTATTTAGCCGCTTATTTACACCTTCAGTTTTATTTATAACCCGGGTAACATAAAAGTTAGGCTGAACGGCTCTGCAGGCCGAGACGGATTTAATTTGCCGCAAAAAAAAGTGTGCTTAATTAACAGCGTTTGTTATGAACGGTATATTTTTTAAAATAAATTTCCAAAAGACGTCCGATCATTTCACCCGCTGTTTTATCTGAAACAACACTGGTATTTATAATTAAATGATAAAAATGAGGGTCGGTTATATCTTTGTTGAAATAAGTTTTTATGTATTCGGTCCTATCGGAGTCTTTTTTCGTAATGTAATTTTCCGCTTCTTCCTTTGACATATTAAATATACTTTGGATTCTTTTTATCCTGTCTTTTAAATCTGCTATTAATCTCACGTGCAAAGTGTTTTCTAAATTAGCGGTAATAATACTGCCGCCTCTTCCCACAATAATGGAGTTTCCTGCTTCGGCCAACTGCAGTATTGTTTCGGTTGTTTTATGAACCAGAGACCAACGCGTGGGCTGTGTGCTAAGCAAATCCGTTATAAAAGATTTTATATGCGAATATTTTTCTTCGCTCATCAATTCCGCCAACCTTTTTGGTAAATGATGGTGCCTGAGAACTTCTTCGATTAAATTCTGATCGAAAGAAGCCCAATGTTGAGAAGGGAACATATTGTTTTCTTCGATGAAATTTAACAGATGTTTGCAAACGGAATTTGCACCGGCACCCGCTTCTCTTGAAATTGTTATACAAGGACGAAATAAATTTTTCTCTTTTTGTAAATTCTTATGTCTTGACTCAATGTATAAATGAGCCTTATGTAAATTCCCCAAAGAAAGTAGCTCACCGGTAGTAGTATTACTATTCATTGTTTTATCACTCCTTCTTTGTATTTGTTTTAAATAATTATTTTAATTTTTTAAGACAATGCGGCTATTCGTTAACATGGCTGCTGTAATTATTAAACTAATGAATCGGTTATTAGTTCCAATTGGATGTTTTTAATCATTTTAATTTGAATTGCTGCGTAATTATTGCATAAAAATGTATGAGAATATTGTAAATTATATTGATAAATTTGTTTTATGATTTAAAAAATTATTGATTTGAAAAATCAAGGGAGAATTAAAATGAGTACGAGAACGGAAACGGACAGTATGGGAAAAATTGAAGTGCCCAACGATAAATATTACGGTGCGCAAACGGCGCGTTCTTTAATGAATTTTAAAATAGGCGGAGAAAGATTTCCGCGTGAACTTATCAGAGCCTTCGGTATATTAAAAAAAGCGGCGGCATTAACCAACAAAGACCTTGGAATATTAAGCGCGGATAAAGCGGAACTGATTGTTAAAGCTGCGGATGAAGTGATTGAAGGAAAATTAGACGATCATTTCCCTTTGGTTGTTTGGCAGACAGGAAGCGGAACGCAGACAAACATGAACACTAATGAAGTGATATCAAACAGAGCGATTGAACTCGCCGGAGGAGAAATGGGAAGCAAAACACCTGTTCATCCGAATGACGATGTTAACAAGGCGCAGTCGTCAAACGATACTTTTCCAACGGCTATGCACATTGCCGCGGTTGAAGAAATCCACGGAAGGCTTATTCCAATGGTTGCAAAACTTAGAGATGCTCTTCAAAAAAAATCGGAAGAGTTTAAAGACAAAATCAAAATAGGAAGAACGCATTTAATGGATGCAACTCCGCTTACTTTGGGACAGGAATTTTCCGGTTATGTTCAGCAGTTAACAAACGGATTGGAGAGAATAGAAGGTGCATTACCCCGTCTGTATGAAATTGCTCTCGGCGGAACCGCAGTGGGAACGGGGCTAAACACGCACCCGGATTTTGCCGTTAAAGCAGCGGAAAAAATTGCAGAAATTACCGGAAAACCTTTTGTAACGGGACGGAATAAATTTGAAGGTCTTGCCGCACACGATGCACTTGTTGAATTCAGCGGAGTGCTGAAAACCATTGCCGCATCGCTTATGAAAATAGCCAACGATATAAGATGGCTGGGTTCGGGTCCCAGATGCGGTATAGGTGAAATTAATTTACCCGCCAACGAACCCGGCAGTTCCATTATGCCCGGAAAGGTAAACCCTACTCAAGCGGAAGCAATGACAATGGTCTGTACACAAGTGTTCGGAAATGATGCAACCGTAAATTTTGCCGGAGCAAGCGGTAATTTTGAGCTGAATGTTTACAAACCGGTTATTATTTTTAACGTGTTGCAATCAATCAGACTCATTGCCGATTCGTGCGAAAGTTTTACCGATAATTGCGTTGTAGGAATTGAAGCCAATGATGAGAACATTCACGATAATTTAGTTAATTCATTAATGTTGGTTACCGCTTTAAATCCTGTAATTGGATATGATAATGCGGCAAAGGTAGCTAAAAAAGCTTTTGCTGAAAAGTCTACTCTAAAAGAGGCTGCCGTAAGTTTGGGACTATTAACCGCCGAGAAATTTGACGAGGTTGTAAGACCGGAAAAGATGATAGGTCCGAAAAAATAAACGATGAA
>CAZAOG010000116.1:4201-8572 GCA_964486645.1 uncultured Ignavibacteriaceae bacterium
AAATATGAAAGAAACAATTTTAAATATTTATTTAATAATTAATAATGATTATGTTGAAGAGTTTAGGGCCGTTAGTTACAGGAAAGACGGAACGGACGACGAAAAAATTGAATTCTTAAAAAGCAAAGTAAATACAGACTATAAGAATGCCTATCGTTTTGATGCACCTATGGATAGTAAAAACAATTTTATGAGTTATAAAAAATTTGCTAAATTAGAGAAGAAAGGCAGACACTTTGAGTTGTTTGAAAAGATATTCTCCGGTTTTGATGTTCCCCAAAATCCGCTTGTTTGCGTAACACCTGTAGTGGACGGAGAAATATTTAACGAAGATTAAATATCTCCCAAAATTTCGGAAAGTGATTTTTCGATGGCTGATTTAAATTCTCTGATGTTTACGGGCTTTTTAAATACATAAGTGACACCCAGATCCAAGTAATCATTAAAAGCGTATTTATCTATATTACTGCTCAACACAATAAACGGCGGTCTTATTTTCAGATCCGATCTCCTTACTTCTTTTATCAAACTGTAACCGCTCATTTCGGGCATGTCATTTTCGGTAATTACCAAAGCAGGCGTGTTGGTTAAAATAAAATCCAATGCTTCTTTTCCGTTGGAGACAACCATAACTTTATAATCGGGAGTTATGTTATTTAAAATTTTCGAATAAAGAATGGAATCCGTTTTGTTGTTGTCTACCAACAAAATGTTTTCCGATGCGATGGGCAGTGTAAATATAAACTCGGTTCCTTTTCCGAATACACTTTCTACCCATATATCGCCTCCGTGCTTGTTAATTATTTCTTTTACCAGAGAAAGTCCCAAACCGCTTCCTTTCTCACCTTTGGTACCTTCGGAAGTATATTTGGCATCAACGCTGAACAGCTTATCAATATTTTCTTTTTTAATTCCAATACCGTTATCTTTTATGGAAAATTCGATGAACCTTGATTTTTTATAAGGACGTTTTGATATTATTATTTTTCCGTTTTCGTTTGTAAATTTAATTGCGTTGGAAAGCAGATTGTTGAATACTTGATGTATTAAATCCTTATCTATAAATACATTTATATCTTCTTCAATATTTGAAATTAATTTTATATCTTTTTGTATTGCTACACCGGACATTAAGCTGACGGATGAATTAACAATTTCTTTTATATTATATCTGTCTGGTTCAAAACGCACCCTGCCGGTTTGCAGTCTTGTCCAATCCAAAAGCGAATTAACCAAAGCCAGCATCGAATTTGAAGATTCTTGAATATATTTAACGTACTGAGTTTTTTCATCTTCGCTCAATTCTTTATCATTTAAAAGGAGATCGGTAAAACCCACAACAGAACTGAACGGTGTTCTTAAATCGTGAGAAATAATCGAGATAAATCTGTCCTTGGTTTCATTTAGTTTAATCAGCTTATCGCTGGATTTCTTTAGTTCCAATTCGGCTTTTTTCCTTAAGGTAATATCGCTTACCAAACCGTATATTTTTTGTATTTCTCCTTTAGAGTTTCGAATAATATTTAATTTGTTTCTTACCCAGACAACATTACCCAGCTTGCTGATTAAACGGAACTCAATTTCGCCGGAGATTTGAATGCGGCTTTTAAATAAATTCCTCATTTTCTTTTTTACTGCAGCGAAATCATCTGGATGAATTATTTTCAGCATCAATTTAGAGTCGGTAAGAAAATCATCTTGTGTGTAGTTGGTTATTTTTTCTACCGATGCCGTATAAAAAACAGGTCTTAATCTGTTATCCGTTTTTTCAAAAGTGTATAAAAAGTCGTCTATGTTTTCGGTAATATTTCTATATTTTTCTTCGGAGTGTTTTATTATTTCCTGTGCACGTTTTTTCTCTGTAATATCCCTTACTATCACAACTAAATATTTTATGTGATTAACATTGAAAACGGAAGCGGATGCCTCGCAATAAAAATTGGCTTTGTCTTTTTGTCTGGCTAAGAATTCGAACTTTGTATATAATTTGTTTCCGCTTTTTATAAGATTCAAATATTCGCCTACTTTTTCAGAGTCTTTTTCATCCGTTAAGGATAAAAAGTTTAAGCCTAAAAGTTTTTTGCTGTTCTCATACCCGAAAATATTTGCAAAGGTTTTGTTTACCAGCTCAAAATGATTTTCTTTTATTAAAGCAATTCCGTCGTTTGCGGAATTGAAAATTGAACTGAAAAGCTCAAGCTCTTTGTCTATGGCTTCTTTGGAGGTTACGTCGGTGAAATAACAATTATAATATTTAACTTTCAGGGTATCGTCTAAAACGGGATGAAATTTAATAATAAACTTGGTTTTATTTTTATCTCCGATAATAAACGGAAGTTCAATTACCGTAGTGGAATTATCATTTAAAGATCTAATATTAAAATTGTCCGCACCGAATGAATCATAATCAATAAAATCATTTATGTTTTTACCGAGTATCTTTTCTTGATCAGATAAAAATGTTTTGCAGAATATTTTATTTACATAAATAAAATTACCGTCTTTATCTATGTTGCAGATATTTTTATCTGTGTTTGCAACAATGTTCCTGTATTTTTCTTCTTCGTTTTTAAGCCGTTTATTTTCATCAACCCAGGCGGAAACATTTGTGCAAAAAACAAACACGGCTTCTTGTTCATTACTCGTAAATGTAAACTTAGCTTCGATGCTTTCTTTCTGCCCTTTGTTTTTATAAACGGTTATGTTTTTCTTAATTGTCTTATTTTCTTTCAGTTCTTCCACCAGGGATTCAAAATATTCAAAATCAAATAGCCCCAAAACCCTGCCGAAGAACTTGTTGTATATCTGACTTTTTGAATAACCGAATAATTCTTCCGATGATTTATTCCAAAAAATCACCTTACCTTTCAAATCAACAGTAAATACGGCATCAATTACAGTCTCTACTAAATTTTGGTAGTTAAGTAATTCCTTTTTTTCTTCATTTAAAATTTCAATTTTATTATTTAGTTCTTCGTTTAGTTTTGTAAGCTCGTTTATCTTTTCGTTAAACTTGTCTTTTTCATCTTTGAATAATTCTTTTTCGGCTTCTAATTTTTCCGCTTCTCTTTTAAGCCTTTGCTCTTCTTTAATTTTATCCGTGATGTTTTGAAGCGAAATAAAAATTAATTTTACTTGTCCTCTTACGTCAATAAAAGGATTGATAACGGTTTGAAGCGAGGTGTGTCCGAGATTAAAATTAAAAGAAACTTTCTCTTTTGTTTTTCTTACTTTATTGAAAGCGGGTTTAAATTTATCGGAAAGATCATTTAAGTAAGAAAAGTCGGATTTTTTACCGGATGAAAAGTCAATAAAAAAATCTTTTATTCCTTTACCGAAAGAGTAAAGTATGTTTTCCGAAGCATCCGCTATTAAATGGTACCCTTCTTGTGAATTGATAAAACTCTGCAGATAACTGGAACGAAGATTCTCTTCTTTCTGAGTTTCTAAAAATATTTTTGAATCTTCAAATAAAAGAATTCCGCCCGCAAAATTATCTTCATCCCAAATAGGAGCTCCTTTAACAATTAAAGTAATTGAAGAGTTGTCAATTCCCTTTAGAGTTTTAAGTTCCCTTTCAAAATAATTTCCGTTAAAAAGAGATTTGATTTCCCCGGCCAATACATTACTATATTCCGAAAATTCGGTAATAATATTTTTACCGATAAGTTCTCCGGACTTCAATTTATACAGATTTGCAAATTTTAAATAGCTGTCGTTAATGTAGTCTATTTTCCAGTCCGCAGAAAATGTAATTATCCCTATCGGTGCTTTATCAATTATTTTAGATAAGTAACCTTCACGGGTGAGGGCACGTAATTTTTCTGTAGATTTTCCCATTTATGTAATATTTTTGTAAAATCACATAAAATAAAACAATAATCGTGCTAAATATTATTTAAATCAAGATATGGTTTATTAAAACAATTATTGTCATTATTTCATATTGAAAAACGCTAAAAAAGTTTCGAAATCACACTTATTTTAACAAAATTTTATTTTTCATTAATAATAATTTTACTATTTAAGCAAAATAACAAAAACCAATTTGTTTACATATTGTCTCAAATTGATTGTTTTTTAAGTTTCATCTTAAAATGAGCAAAAAATAACTTTTACGTGTAAAGGGCCGATAACCTTTTGTTGAAAAATTTTCATTATTAAAACAGCCGATTGTAAATCCTGCTTGCCGACTCTTAAACTTAACTCTATTGAAGAACAATAAAATGTTTTATTATCTTTTGTTAAGCTGACGCAGAACATTATAAAAAACAGCTCCGTTAGGCTTGCCTGCGGCAGGCAGGAGCGAAGTAACGGTAAAAACTCAGTAAGAAATCAGCACAGAAGCTCCATCGGAGCGATATTATGGAA
>CAZAOG010000117.1:0-8322 GCA_964486645.1 uncultured Ignavibacteriaceae bacterium
TTTTAACGTAGGAGGATCATCTTCTTTGTCTGTACAAACTTATCCGCCTGTAATCTGTAAAAATAAACTCCGCTTGAAAGATTTGCGGCATCAAAATTTACCGAATGATTTCCGGCTGAGAATTCTTTATTAACTATATCCTTTACTTTCCTACCCAATGCATCGAACAAAGTTATTACAACTTTACCTGTCAGCGGTAAAGAAAAATTAATATTTGTCGACGGATTGAAAGGGTTTGGATAATTTTGAGAAAGCGTGTAATCTGTCGGTAATTGATTTTCATCGTTTATTGCAGTTGCAGGGGTATAAAACGCCGTAAATATTCCTCTTCCGTGAGTTCCTACCGCTACGTATTTATCTACTTTTCTTAATGAAATAAAATTAACAATTACATTTCCTATTACACTGCCGCCTTCTTGAGTCCAAGTTGTTGCAGCACCTTTTAATGTAGTGGTTGAATACAAGCCTGTACTAGTTCCTACAAAATACACGGCACCTGAAGATGTGGGTAAAATACCGGCGCTGCGGACTGACGGGCCAATGGCTCCGCCCACACCGTTATCGGCTAAATTGCCTTCTACGTTGAAGAATTTACCTCCGCCGTCAGAAGAATAGAAAATACTCGGAACCGCATAATTTGAAATAACCACAAGAATTTCATCCGAGTTATCCGGATTTACAGCGATAGAAGCTATATAACCTTTTTGAGCTCCTGCTGCAAACAGCGTTGAAGAT
The DNA here is from genome assembly GCA_964486645.1 of uncultured Ignavibacteriaceae bacterium. GTDB lineage: Bacteria > Bacteroidota > Ignavibacteria > Ignavibacteriales > Ignavibacteriaceae. The sequence continues at coordinate 736 of CAZAOG010000117.1, forward strand.
ATATCGGTTGCTGCAGAGATTGAAGTTTTTGCGTTGTTTAGTTTGTATAATTTAGGCGGCCCGTTATTAGTAGAAGAAGCACCAAAGTATAAAACGTCACTTGAATTTGTTTTGGAGATTGCTATGGCAGAATAAATATAGTTAGCAGGAGCGGTATTATTTGTTAATTGGGTCCAACCGGAGGTTGTTCCGTTTTGAAAATCAGGAATTGTACTAACGGAATTATTTCTCCATAACTGAGAACCGGATAAATAGTATAGATAATTTTCATCATTAGGATCCGGTACGTTCGGATTAATAAACAACTGTCCGGAAGCTCCCGAAGGTGTAATGACACTCCAATTATTATTCCAGTCAGGCGTTCTATTTGGACCGGTATATCTTAGTCTGTTTACTCTGCCGTTTTGTGAACCTGTTAAAGTAAAATTTCGTGTGAACCAATTATATGCGCCGTCACCCGAGCTAACGTCGGAAGAAGGGCTTGTTGTTGTACCGTCAAAAGTGAAAAAAGGAGAACCGTTATCTTGTGAGCCGCCGATAATTCTTTTATCGCCCGCTGAGTCGTAAATAGCAACGGTATAAAATTGTGTTACATTGTAACCATTATTTTTATCCGTCCAAGGAAATACATCGGAATAATTTGTATTTGTTATGTCCGAAGTATAAGAAAGCCCGCCGTCGTGTCCGCTCCAAAATATTTTCGGATTTACCGGGTCAAAAGCAAAAGAATGCTGATCGGGATGATGCTTGGGATACAAAAATTGTGTCGGATGATAACCTGCAATCCATGTATTTTTTCTGTTTGTAGGTTTAGTAGCAAATCCGTCAAAAGATCTAAAAAGATTTGTTCCGCCGATAATTACCAAATTGGGGTCTTCCGGGCTGACGGCAACCATCATATTATATCCGCCTTGAACGTCAAAGACGCCCTGAGAAGAATGTTGCAATCCTTCGCTTGAAAAATCGGGAATATTGGATGATCTATTCAATGCAGTTCCGGTGCTTACGAATATTTTATGAAAACTTACTACATCTCTATTATTACTTTTTACGCCGTTATCGGTTAATACATAAAGTATATCCGCATTAGAAGGTGCGGAAGCCAAATATGCACGTGTATAAGTAGTAGTAGGATATGTTGAAGGTGTTATATCAGTCCATGAGGTTCCGTCATCGGTTGATTTGAAAATTCCGGGTGTATCATTTTGTGATTGAAGAAAGGTTGATTTGGATAAATATGCAATTACAGTACCTGCTGAGGTAACCACAACATCAGACCAGATATGATCATTAACTGCACCTTTAACCAAAGAAAAATTTGAACCACCGTCCTGTGATCTATATATACCTATTGCGTTACTTGCAATAAAAACAGAGCCCGTTGTGGGGCTAACAACAATTCTTGATACGTAGTTAAAATTACTTGAAAACGGATGAGGCGGTACATCTTGAATTTTTGTCCACGTATCACCGTTATCGGTCGATTTGTAAATTCCCGTTCCTCTAAACGGTGCGCCCGATGCACTTGAGGAATTTCCCTGCCATTCGCCTGTTGAATAATACCACGTGGCCGTTTGACCCGATCTGGTATCCTGCGCAATAGAGGTTACGCTTAAGAAGTCGGAAGTAGTGCTTTTCATTGTCCAAGTATTTCCGTTATCGGTTGATTTCCAAATACCTCCGGAAACTCCGCCTGCAAGTATATAATTATTGTTGACATCAACAGCTAAAGCTCTTGTTCTGCCGCCAACATCGGTTGGACCTGCTTCTTTCCAAGTTACAGCGTTAAAAGATTTACTTTTACCGAGTTTGGCATTCAGATTTTTAGCAAAATCCAATTCCCTTGTTCTGTAGTTGGGTGGCAACTGTCCGGTAGCAGGATCTTTAAGCATGCGGAAGAAATATTCATCTCTTGCTTTTTTTAAGTCTACGGATGCCCCGGGGGATGAACTTGAAATTACTTTTTTATTAACAAGTTTTACAGGGGAAGTGCGCTGCAAATAGGGAAATAGGAACACAGCAACTACTACCGCCATTAAACCTAATTTAGCTAACAATAGGTAATGTTTTTTATTCATTTGTAACTCCTTGAATTATTTGATATTAATTAATTTCAAATTCTTTGTTCCGCCGTTGCCCAGGGTTTCACCCGGCTGCTTGAGTAATAATTCGGCTGTTCTACCGACTTCAAATAATTTGTTATCATTTATATTTGCTCTCAAATCTTCGGATACATCCAACACCAGTTCGCTTCCTTCGGCAACAGGTTTAGTATTCATTCCGTATTCGTTTACTTTTATTATACGGACATTTAGCAAAATTTTACCGTCTTTTTCAGATAAGCTGTTTATTTTCGCCGTAACGGATACACTACCCGGTTCAATAGCAGGCTTGGGGATTGGATTTTGGGGTGGTGTTTTTTCCTCTTTGGCAGAACTGCAATTTAAAAAGATAAGCGGTAATGATAATATAATTATTGTTATGAATGCTTTTTTTATATTCATCCCTTCCCTCATTTATTAATTTAATATCAATTTTTTTTCAATAAAGAAACAAAAGGAATTAGACTATAGGCAATGTTTCTCAAGAAAGTATTAAGAAGCTAACAAAATATACTTTTTAATGCAATAAAATAATTTTTCCTACTTTTTTACTTTCAATTTAAAATATACTTCTTCCGGAGAGAATAAACCGGCGAAAAACCTTTCGTAAATAACCGGTTCAATATTCACGAAATGATCCATCCAATTCAATACAGGGAAATGAGAAGTGATGAATTTTTTTTCAAGTATTTCGAATTGTGCTTTTCCTTCGTAGTTGGTTCTGTGGTCTGATTTCCATCTTTCGTAGAATTTTAATTTGCGGTTTCCTATAAATTCGTAATTATCAAATGTTCTTATTGAAAAAGGAATTTTGTGGTCGGGTTCGCCGAAGTATTTTGTGTTCAAAAAAAAGGGTGCGTAAATTATTATTAATGCGTCGGGTTTTGCTATCCGGTAGAGTTCGGTAACCGTATTGTGAAAATTATCTAAGTGCTCCAATATGTGCGATGCGTAAATTTCATCAAAAGTATCCTCTTTGAACGGATAAGGAAACTTATTCAAATCGTGAACCTGATTGCCGCCGTAATCAACAACGTCCAAATTTACATATCCTTCCTTAATGTCTTTACCGCAGCCGATGTTTAATTTCATTATTTACATATTTATTTGTTATTCAAGCTTCAAGTTAAAATAAATACATAAAATAAAAAATATCCGTTTAATTTTATCGGCCACATCTTTTAAAAACGTAGAAATAAAATAGAGATTGTTAATGAAAGCGATTCAGTTTACCTGCCGAGGCAGGCGAATCGCTTACTTAAGCGAAACGGCGTTTCGCTTTACAAAAAAAAACCCGATTCCTCTTTCGACGAATCGGGCTTTTTTCAAAATACTATCGGTGAGTTTATTTCATTTAAATGCACTTCCTCAACTTTTACTTTTATTACTCCTTTCGGTATCATACCCAAAGCCAAAGCAGAAGCTTTTGAAAGATCAATATTTCGTCCTTTAACGTAAGGCCCCCGGTCATTGATCCTTACAATTACAGTTTTTCCGTTTTTTAAATTAGTAATCCTAAAATATGTACCGAATTTTATGGATTTATGTGCGGCTGTATAGGACATTTGATCGTAAATCTCCCCGTTTGCCGTAAGACGACCGTGAAATTTAGGACCGTACCACGAAGCAGTCCAAATCCCCTTAAGTTCATAAGTCGGTTTAATCGAAGAATCGGATATCAAGTTTTTTGTAATGCTTTTTGTTGGTGTATTCACTTCGATATTGTCAACGGTTGGAATATCCGAAAACTTAAATCCCCCTACTGAGAATAAAACAATTATTATCAGAATTTTTATAGATTCTTTCAAAAATTGCCTCTTTGGTTGTTAAAAAATAATCTTACATATTAAAATTATTTCCAATTATCCTTTTCGGCAATACTTTTTGATGTTTTTAAGCTGTTTTGAACAATATTCAAATATACGACTATTTAAGTTTTTCAGTCGAAAATCAATTTATTTTGTTTGTTTTTATTATAAAAACGCTCTTTATATTTGTTTTGTAACCTGTTGGGGGTTTTCTATAAACTTTATTCTATATAAAACAACGTAACTTATAAAATAAAAAGAGTATTTAAAATCATTTAAACTTCAATTAAAAAATATTTGTTTTTGTTTATTAAACACCCGGTTTCTCATTAGTAAAATAAACCCTCTCTAAAGCAAGAAATAAATAACGCTCTTTTAATTATAAAAAAAATAAAAGATTCATTTTTTTAAGGAATAATAATTTTTTTTCCAATCTGATTTTTTTATCTCTTTGGCATATTAGTTGAATATTTAACATTTAATTAGAAAAGGGAATAAAATAATGATCCGCGGTACAATAAAAGTAGCTAAAGAAATTTGCAAGGGATGTGAATTATGCATTTCCGCTTGTCCACAAAACTGTATAGGGTTAGCAAACGAAATTAATTCGAGGGGATTCAGATACGTAGAATTAATACAGGATAACTGCACGGGATGTATCAACTGTGCTTTGGTTTGTCCGGATTCCGCCATTACCGTTTTCAGACAAAGCAAAGCCGCTGCAAATAAATATAAAAATTTGGCTGTATAAAAATGAATATGAATCACGATAACAACGTAAAATTAATGAAAGGCAATGAGGCACTTGCCGAGGCTGCCATAAGAGCAAGTATTGACGGTTATTTCGGTTACCCTATTACACCGCAATCGGAAATACTGGAATATCTTTCAAAAAATTTAAATGAAGAAGAAGGTGTAGTTCTACAAGCTGAAAGTGAAATTGCCGCAATAAATATGGTGTTCGGCGCTGCCGGCTCCGGAGCCAGAGTAATGACCTCTACCTCAAGCCCGGGAATGAGTCTGATGCTTGAAAGTATTTCTTATATTGCCGCCGCACAATTACCATGTTTATTGGTTAATGTTTCAAGAGGCGGTCCGGGATTAGGTACAATACAGCCTTCACAGGCAGATTATTTTCAATCCACAAAAGGCGGAGGACACGGCGATTACAGATTGATTGTACTTGCCCCTTCTTCGGTACAAGAAATGGCCGATTTTGTTTTTGATGCAATCTTCCTTGCGGAAAAATACAGAAACCCCGCTCTTATCTTATCGGATGGAACTTTGGGTCAAATGATGGAAAAAGTAAGGCTTCCTGAGAAAGGATCTCTGCCTAAAATTTACAAGGAATGGTCTGCAAAAGGCAAACTTAACTCACGCCAAAGAAATATTATAAAAACTTCCGCCGTAGACCCCGCAATTATGGAAAACCTAAATAAAGAACTTCAGAATAAATATGCGTTACTGCAAAATGAAGTGAGATACGAAGCGACAGAAGTTGAAGATGCGGAAATTCTTTTGGTTGCTTTCGGACTTTCTGCGCGGATTTGCAGCAAAGCCCAAGAAATTGCAAAAGATAACGAACTGAATGTTGGACTTTTAAGACCGATCACACTTTATCCGTTTCCTTCCAAAGCAATTAATAATCTTTCAAAAAAAGTGAAATCGATTTTGGTTGTTGAATTAAGTGCGGGACAAATGATAGAAGACGTAAAATTAGCGGCTGAAGGAAATTGTCCCGTTTATTTTCATGGAAGAATGGGCGGAGAAGTACCGACACCCGAAGAAATATTTTATGAATTAAAGAACATTGCCGACAGTCAAACAATAAAAACCGGAAATAATTGAAATGATAAATGATTGTGAAATAGAAAAATTTGAGTTGGTTTACGAAAAGCCGAAAACTTTAACCGATACACCGATGCATTACTGTCCCGGCTGCGGTCACGGCGTAATAAACAAATTGTTGATGGAAGTGATTGACGAATTAAATATACAGGACAAAACAATCGGCGTGGCGCCTGTGGGTTGTGCTGTTTTTGAATACAGATATATGAACATCGATATGATAGAATCACCGCACGGCAGAGCAAGCGCCGTTGCTACGGGTGTAAAAAGAGTTAATCCCGATAAATTTGTTTTTTCGTATCAAGGCGACGGGGATTTAGCCGCCATAGGAACATCGGAAACCATACATACCATTAACCGTGGTGAAAACATTTTAATGCTTTTTATTAATAATGCAATTTACGGGATGACGGGCGGACAAATGGCACCGACAACTTTAATCGGACAAAAAACTTCCACCTCTCCTTTCGGCAGATCACCGGAAAATAGCGGTTATCCTTTAAATATAACCGATTTAATCTCGCACCTGCCGGGAGCTTATTACGTAACCAGACACGCCGTTTACAAACCCAACGCGGTAAGAAAATTAAAAAAAGCAATACGAAAATCATTTGAATATCAAAAGGAAAATAAAGGAACTTGTTTTATAGAAATAATTTCCAATTGTCCTGCAGGCTGGGCAATGACTCCCAACCAAAGTAATGAATGGCTGCAGAAAGAACTGCTTCCCATGTATCCTTTGGGGGATATTAAAGTTCCGAAAAAATAAAAATATATTATGGATAAAATACACGAAATAGTATTTGCCGGATTCGGAGGACAGGGCGTACTTTCGATGGGAAAAATTCTTGCTTATGCAGGGTTACGGGAAGGATATGAAGTTTGCTGGCTGCCGTCATACGGGCCCGAGATGAGAGGGGGCACCGCCAACTGTTCTGTGATTATATCTTCAAAAAAAATATCGTCTCCCATTTCAACCACTTATGACGCGGGAGTAATACTAAATCAGCCGTCTTTGGATAAATTTGAAAATGAAATAAAACCCGGCGGACTGCTGATTTATGAAGAAGCCGACATTTTAACAAAACCAAAAAGAAAAGACATCAAAGTTTTTGGTTTAACTGCATTTGCCGAAGCACAAAAGCTGCAAGTAAAACAAGTTGCCAATATGATTGTTTTGGGAGCTTTAATAAAACACTCCAACATTGTAAAAATTGAAAGTGTGCTGAGAGCTTTGAAAGACGTATTACCAACAAGACATCATCATCTTATACCTGTAAACAAAAAAGCTCTGTTATTGGGAATGGAATTATCCGATAAGGAAGTTATTTATTAAAATTTATTTAATAGGGGCAGTAATGAAAACTGACGAAGCAAATTGCAAACACGAGTGCAAAGATACTTGCTCGTTGCTGAATGAGGCATTGCGTAAAGAAGCATCAATTGCGAGATATTATGAGAGTATGATGGAAGAATGCAATATGCCCGAGGTTAGAAGCCTTGTTTCGGAATTGCTTGAAGAAAAAAGGTCCGGTATTTTAAGGATCATTAATAAACTGAATGAAATTCACGCCAGGTCTCAGATAATTGACGGTATTTCTTCCAGTTTCAACAATGTAGGCGGCTAAGAAAACTTAAAAACCCTTATTTACGCTCAATGTTAAGTTCAATTAGTAAGTGCGGCAAAATGAAATGTATTTGACAAGGGTATGTATAATACATATATTTGTGTCCTAAAATTTACATCGCGGGGTGGAGCAATTGGTAGCTCGTCGGGCTCATAACCCGAAGGTTGCAGGTTCAAGTCCTGTCCCCGCTACTAAGAAAAA
>CAZAOG010000118.1:0-6509 GCA_964486645.1 uncultured Ignavibacteriaceae bacterium
TTCCGGATTGTTGTTTTTTTTGTTTGTGTTTTCGTAGGAACAAACCCTCGCTTCTGTTTGCCCGACTGCGAATGCAGTCGAACTTAAAATAGCCTCGAATGAAATTCGAGGGAAAAGAAGAAACAAACAGCACAACTACGAAGTAGTTGAACCGCGGCGGCGGTTTGTGGTGTTGAATTTGTAACAGCTCCATAAAAAATAAGAGAAATGATATTATATAATCAGAAACCCAATACGGCAGTTGCCGGATTGGGTTTCTAAAATTATTTTATTCCTCACCCATAAAAGGATAACTCCAATCCTTTGGAGGATCAAAAGTTTCTTTGATTGAACGGACACTCATCCAGCGAAGCAGGTTCATCGCACTGCCTGCTTTATCATTTGTGCCGGAAGCTCTTCCGCCGCCGAAAGGCTGCTGACCTACTACGGCTGCAGTGGGTTTATCGTTAATGTAAAAGTTTCCTGCAGCATGTCTTAATTTATCAGACATTTTTACGAGCACTTCTCTGTCCTGCGACCAAATAGCGCCTGTCAATGCATAAGGAGAGGTCGTATCACAGAGTTCTAAAGTTTCGTCAAATTTGTCGTCATCATAAACATAAATTGTTAAAACAGGTCCGAAAATCTCTTCCTGCATTGTTTTAAATTTAGGGTTCGTAGTCACGATAGTAGTCGGTTCAATAAAGTAGCCCACGGAATCGTCAAAACCTCCGCCTGTAATAATTTCGGCTTCGTCGGAATCTTTTGCATATCGGATGTAACCCGTAATGCTGTCGAATGCCGGTTTGTCAATAACGGAAGTCATAAAGTTTGTAAAATCTTCCGGATTTCCCATTTTAATTTTAGCCACTTCTGCCGTGTATTTTTCTTTAAATTCATTCCAAAGTGATTTTGGTAAATACATTCTGGAAAGAGCGGAACATTTCTGACCTTGGTATTCAAAAGCTGCTCTTATTGATGCAACAACCAAAGCATCTACGTTTGCCGTATTGTGGGCAAAGAGAAAATCCTTTCCGCCTGTTTCGCCTACAATTCTCGGATAATATTTCGCTTTGTGAATATTTTCACCAACTGTTTTCCACATTCCCTGGAAAACTTCAGTAGAACCGGTAAAGTGAATGCCGGCTAAATCGGGACTTGACAACACGGGGTTTCCAACCTCTCCGCCCGAGCCGGGTAAAAAGTTTATAACACCGTCCGGTATTCCCGCTTCCATTAAAATTTTCATCACAAAATATGCGGAATAAACTGCCGTGGATGCCGGTTTCCACAGAACAACATTACCCACCATTGCCGGGGCTGTTGGTAAGTTACCGCCAATAGAAGTAAAGTTGAACGGATTAACTGCAAAAATAAATCCTTCCAAGGCTCTATATTCCGAGCGGTTCCACATTCCTTTTGAGGACATCGGTTGTTCCGCCATTAATTGAGTCATAAAGTAAGTGTTGAATCTCCAGAAATCTATTAACTCACATGCAGCGTCAATTTCCGCCTGGTATACTGTTTTTGACTGAGCCAGCATTGTAGCTGCATTTACCGTTGAACGCCGGGGTCCTGCAAGTAATTCGGCAGCTTTTTGAAAAATTGCCGCTCTGTGTTCCCACGGCATTTCTTCCCATTTTTTTCTTGCGGCAAGAGCAGATTCAATTGCCATTTCAACTTCTTTCGCCCCTGCTTTGTGGTAAACACCCAATTTTTTTGAATGATTATGAGGAACTCTCATTTCACCGGTATTACCCGTTTTTATTTCTTTACCGCCGATTATTAAAGGTACTTCAATTTCTTTTGACTGTAATTCTGTTAATTTCTTTTTTAACTCTTCTTTCTCCCTGCTTCCGGGTGCATAAGAATACACAGGTTCGTTTACAGGCGTCGGAACTTTGTAATAAGCATTTGACATTATATCCTCCGATTTATCTTGATTATAATTTTTTTTTCAATTTAATAATGCTGAAAATACAGCCCTACAAATTCGTACTTTTTGAATCGTTAGTCAAATTTGGGATTTTGAGGCGGACTTTTCGAGTGAAGCGCTTTATCAATTGTTCGATAAAAACAACTCCAAGCGGTTTGTTGTGTTTACTTCGCTTGTGCCGGGCTCATAATCCAGCAGAAGCAGATTTGTGTTGTATTCATCTTTTAATTTCCGGTAAACACCTTTAGCTACTATGTGGTTGGAAATACAACCGAACGGCTGCAGCGAAATTACGTTCCTCACACCGTCTTTTACCATTTCGGAAATTTCCAACGGCAGCAGCCAGCCTTCGCCGAATTGCAAATACTGGGGTAGGGGTTCATCCTCATGCCGTATTGCTTCGCCTATTAATACTTCGTTTTTGTAACGTTTAAAGCTCTTCAATTCTTCTTCGACAAGCTTTCTGTAATGCTCAATTGTAAGGTGATTTATTGCACCGGTGGTAAGTTTGGTCTTGTCCGGCTCCGTTATTTTTTCTTTTGCCGAATATATCCTGCTGTAAAATCCGTATTCAAAATACTTTGTGTATGACGGAAGCACAACTTCGTAGCCTCTTTGTTCAAGCCATTCAACCAAATAATTATTTGAAAAACAATTGCTCTTCAAATAAATTTCTCCCACAATGCCTATTTTCTTTTTTTCAGGTTTGTATTCAACCGGAATTTTATTGAACCGGGCAACGGCGGATTTCATAAACTTCCGCAAATATTTTTTTGTAGGAGGTTTGTAATAAACTTCACTGCGCAGTTGTTCCAGCAATTTATTTACCAGCTCGATTGTTTCGCCTTTATTTTTTTCATACGGTTTCGTTCTTAATTTCATACGAACAATTCCATCGGTAATTGTAAATAGAATCACAGTGTATTTCAGGAATTTTATCGGGTTGAAGGTAAAGCCCTGCTTAAAGGAATCGAAGCTTAAACTTATTACGGGTGTATTGAAAAATCCCGCGTCAATTAACGCTTTTTTAAGCAGCGGAACATAATTGGAAGCTCTGCATTGCCCGTTGGTTTGAGATAATGCCACTACGGTTTCATCCGGGCTGTACTTACCGCTTTTAAGTGCTTTTATCAAATCCCCGATAACAACAATCGCCGGATAACACATATCGTTATTTACATATTTCAAACCTTCGTCAACCGCTTCTATGGATTGGTTATAAAGTGTTTTGAAATTGTAACCCAGATGGTAAAATACCGGTTCGAGCAATTCCGAATACATTTTTGCAAAATACGGGACGAGAATGGTTTTCCTTTTATCGCTTTTTGTGAATTCCTTTGTGTAAATACGGGGCTTAATGTTAAAGGTTTTGTTTTGGTTTAATGCCTCAAGCAGCGAACGGATTCTAATTTTTGCCGCACCGAGGTTCGACATTTCGTCAATCTTTATTGAAATAAAAATTTTACCGCCGGATTCGACTATTGTTTTCACTTCGTCCACAACTACCGCATCCGGTCCGCACCCGAATGAATTTAACTGCAACGCCGCAATTTTGTTGTAGCCTTGGTTTATAATCCATTTCGCGGCGAGGTACAACCTGTTGTGATATGACCATTGTGTAAGCGGTAAAACCCCTTCCAGATTCATTTTGTTCAGGTCGGGAATTGAGTCTTCGGAAATTGCGTAAGCGCCGAGGTCGTAAATCAAATCCATTATTCCCGTGTTGATCATCGGGTCCAAATGATACGGTCTACCCAAAAGAATTATCAGCGGTTTATCTTCTTTTTTAGCTTTTTCAATTAAGTCTTTTGCAAGATTTTTCCTCATTTGAATGGATTTGTATTCCACTTCCATTCCGAACTTAATCGCTTCACCCGCTTGAGATTTTGTTATTCCGTATTCTTTCAAATACTCGTATGCGTTGCGTTTTACGCCTGACATGTAATTAAAACTCATCGCAAAAGAATCTATCGGAATATCGGTTTTAATGTTTCGTTTTAAAATTTCTCCGTAGCCGGTAACAATCGGACAGTTATATGTGTTTTTAGCATCGTTGCCAATTTTTTCTTCAAAAACTATTGAGGGATAAAATATTCTGTCCACTTTTTTATCAATTAAATCAAAGATGTGTCCGTTTGCAACTTTTGCAGGCAGACATAAATTATCGGCTGCAACCGTGCGCAATCCTTTGTAATACATTTTCTTCGATGTATTATCGGAAAGCACAACCTTGAAACCGAGTTTGCGGAAGAAGCTGTAGAAGAACGGGTAATGTTCGTAAACCGAAAGCACACGCGGAATACCGATTACCGGTTTTTCATCGTCAATTTCAGGCAGATTTTCTTTGGGGATGTATTTATCTACATTAAATAAAATCTCTTCCTTGTCCCTAAAGAAATTTTCGTCAATTCTGTTTTCAACGGTCTTGTTTGAAAAATATTTTTCGCATCTGTTGCCCGAGTAAAATTTATTTCCGTTTTTAAATTTGAACAGTGTAATTTCGCAGTTATTTCCGCAGCACTTACAGTGAAGCAATCTGCGCGAAAAATCCAAATGGTCAATTATATTTATATCGAATTTTGATTCAAAACCGGGATGATTTTGAACGAATTCTTTTGCGTAAAGCGCAGCACCGAATGCTCCCATATATTCCGAAATATTTAACCGGACAACATTTTTGCCCGTAAGCTGTTCGAAAGCTCTTAATATTGCATCGTTTTTGAAAGTGCCGCCCTGCACAAAAATGTTATCGCCGAGTTCGTCAATATTTTTAATTTTAATCACTTTGTACAAAGCATTTTTAATAACGGAATATGCCAAACCGGCGGCAATATCTTTAATTGCAACTCCGTCTTTCAGCGCTTCCTTAACTTTGGAATTCATAAAAACCGAGCATCGAGTTCCCAAGTCAACCGGATGCTCTGCAAAAATGGCTTCTTCAACAAATTGGTCCAGAGTTAAATTTAAGTTAGAAGCGAAAGTTTGAATGAACGAACCGGTTCCGGACGAGCATGCTTCGTTTAATTGAATATCGGTTACAATTCCGTTTTCAATTTTTATCGATTTAATATCCTGTCCGCCTACATCGACGATAAAACTTAATTTATCGTTAAACAAAGAACCGGCGGTAAAATGCGCCATGGTTTCAACAATACCGCCGTCCAAATTTAAAGCTACTCTTACAAATTCCTCGCCGTAACCGGTAGCGTAAGCGGCTTTTAATTTATGCTCTTTAAAATGTCTTCTGAATTTATTTAATGCCGTTACCGCAATGTTTTGAGGCGAACCGTGATTGTTGGAATAAAATTTGTCAATAATATTGTTGTTTTCGTCGAGCAAAATTAATTTTGTTGTAGTAGAGCCGGCATCAATTCCAAGGTACATTTCTTTAACGTTTTTAATTTCGTCTTCGTTTAAAAACTTAATGTTAAATTTTGAATGGCGTTCTTTGAATTCTTTGTATTCTTCTTTGTCTTTGAAAAGCGGTTCCAAGGTCCTTATTGTTAAAACACCCTTCTTTTCGTTTTTTAATTCCGTTAAGAATTCGTCGTAGGAAATTTTTCTGCCTTTTTCTTCTGAAAGCAACGCTGCACCGATTGCAACCAATACTTCGGAATTATCGGGGAGAAGGAAAGCGCTTTCGGGTAATTCCAAAGATTCGACAAATGATTTTCTTAACTCGGAAAGGAAAGAAAGCGGTCCGCCCGCAAACAGAATTTTGCTTTTCACTTCTGCACCGGCGAGCAATGTTGTAATTGTTTGATTTGCAACGGCAATAAAAACAGATTTTGCGATATCGTTTTTATTCTCACCTTTGTTTAGCAGGGACTGCACATCGGTTTTGGCAAAAACTCCGCAGCGCGATGCAATGTAAAGTTTATTAGTCGCCGATTTTGCAAGCTCGTTCAAAGTTTGCAAATCCACGTTTAATAAATTTGCCATTTGTTCTATAAAAGATCCGGTTCCCCCTGCGCAGTTCCCGTTCATTTTCATTTCGGGAGCTTGACCTTCGGCGAATAGAACAATTTTAGCGTCTTCACCGCCCAGCTCGATAAAAGTGGAGGTCTCAGGATATAACACTCGACTGGCTTTTGTAAGTGCTATTACTTCTTGAGAAAAGGGAATGTTTATTCTTGAAGCCAACCCCATTCCCGCACTTCCGGTCATTGTTATAGTAAACTGTTCTTGTCGTAAGTTTTCCGGAAGTTCCGATAAAATATTTTCTAAAGTCTCCTTTACCTTTCCGTTGTGTCTTCTGTATGTTTTGTATCTCAGTTCATTTCGGTTATTTAATACAATCAATTTGGCCGTAGATGAACCCAGATCAATTCCGAGTTTCATATCGAATGCCTTTTAAGAACTTACCTGCATAAAACAGAACATAAATTATACCAAAATTTATTAAATAGTCCAACCCCTTGTTTAATAATATGTTACAAAAATATTAAATTTTTCGCGTCGTCAAAATAATTTAAATTTTTAAATTTTTATTTAAAATATTTAAAGATTTCAAAAAAGATAATAAAATGTTTTTAATTGCACTTTAAATATTTTCATTACACTGCCGTCCATAAAAAAGTATCCGTTCTTGTTT
>CAZAOG010000118.1:6609-8309 GCA_964486645.1 uncultured Ignavibacteriaceae bacterium
AAACGATTAGTTGGTTTTTTCTTGATGAGCGAATCAGCGATTCGCTCAACAAATTTTACCGTATTGTAACATCCGCCAAGCTTTTACGATATTTTATCTTTATCACTTTTACTTTAAAAATCATTTTTTTATTTCAACGTTTTGGACAGATGTGTATCATAAGTGTAATGTGATTTTTACAAAGGGAAAGTGATGTTAAGGGCAAAATTTTCCACACCGGGATTCGGCGGACCGAGACTTGCATTTGAAATATGGCTTAAACTGAAACCTATGCGGAAATCATTCATTAATTTTAAAGCAAGTTCTATTTTAGAACGGAATTCCAAAACATAAAATAAATCTTTTCCATTTCCCTTGTTGTAATATCCCGGAGCAAAACTTGGGGTAAAAACAACAAAACTTGTAATGTGAATATCCGTTGTAATACCTGCAAAAATAAAAAATCCGCCGTCTGAATTTACCATTACACCGGTAATCGGATTTAAAAACAATATTCTTTTCCCCAAACGATATTCTATTTGACCGAAGGCAGATGTGTTTACTTTTTTATTGAAATCGAACGAGCCGCCGGATATGGTTAAATAATTTTTGCTTTGAGCCTTTGTAGACGTATAAAAGAAAAATAAAGATAAAATGAACAAACAGATAAAAAGGAAATTATTTTTGCAGTGCATATAACATTTTTTGAATAATTGATTATTTGGTTTAATTCTATGTATAAAATAATAATATTAAATTCTTTTTACTTGCGTACGGTAATACAATCATTGAAATAGTTCAAATGATTTAAATAATTATTTGAACGCATTGGATAAAATGATTTTAAATAGTAATTCATTTATCGTAACTTTGATAAAATAAATTTAGGAATTGGAATGACAAAAAACGAATCAAAAGGAAATTTTAAAACAAAATTAGACATCGCAAAAAACTGGCTGCCCAGGTATACCGGTACGCAAATTGATGAATTCGGCGATTATATACTTCTGACAAATTTTAATAATTATGTTACACAGTTTGCCGATAAATTTAATTGTGAAGTAAAAGGAATAGGCAAGCCGATGCAAACGGCAACCAATTCGCAAGGTTTATCAATAATTAATTTCGGGATGGGTTCACCTAATGCGGCGACTATTATGGACCTTCTTGTAGCGAGACAACCAAAGGGCGTTTTGTTTTTGGGTAAATGCGGAGGCTTAAAAAAATCTACGGAACTCGGACATTTCATCCTGCCTATTGCCGCAATCCGCGGCGAAGGAACAAGCAATGATTATATGCCGAAAGAAGTGCCCGCTTTACCTTCTTTTAAACTACATAAATTTATTTCAGATAAGATAATTGAAAAAGAACAGGAATACAGAACCGGTGTTATTTATTCTACCAACAGAAGAGTGTGGGAATGGGACAATGATTTCAAAGCTTATTTAAAGAAACTTTCACTAATAGGAATTGATATGGAAACGGCAACTGTTTTTGTGGTTGGTTTGGTCAATGAAATTCCGAGGGGTGCGCTGTTGTTAGTCTCCGATGTGCCTTTGGTACCGGAAGGTATTAAAACCGAAGCTTCGGATGAAATTATTACGAAAAAATTCTCCGATCTCCATCTGCAAATAGGTATTGAGGCAATGACGGAAATCGGTGATAAAGGTGAACAGATTAAACACTTTAAGTATTAATAATTATTAATCCTTATCGGTATC
>CAZAOG010000119.1:0-8306 GCA_964486645.1 uncultured Ignavibacteriaceae bacterium
TTCTTTAAGTTTAAAGAAAAGACAAGCCTGAAAGTATTTTCTTTATATCCCTCAAATTATCAGCTTCCCAAGCAGGTATTACAGAGGATTTTTCCGCCATACTTTTGGTTGTTTTTCCGGTATAAATTAAAATGCCTTTTCCTCCTAATTTTTGAGCGCCTTCAATATCGTTGTAAATATCATCTCCTATCATAATAAATTTGCTGTCTACAGGAAAGCCTAAAGATTTTATGGCTTCATTAAAATAAATTCGTGATGGTTTACCAATTACCGTTGCTTTCTTAGACGCTGCATATTCTATAGCCGAAACAAAAGCACCGGCATCCAATTCGGGTTTATCCTTTCTTATCCAAAATTTATTCATCTGCATTGCAATTATATCCGCACCTTTAAAAACTTTATTGAATATCTCGTTCAATATTTCATAATTCCATTCATTTCCCAAATCACCGATGACTACCGCATCGGGGTTATCTTCAACTATAAAATCATTAAAATGCGGTTTAACATTTTCATCACAGTAGACGGAGATTTTTATTTTTTTCGATTTCAAGTATTGTATGGCAGCATCGACTGTTGTCATACAGGGTATTTGAAAGGGGAGTGAGTTTCTTTTTAAAAATTCCGTAATTTCACCGCCGGTTTTTAAAGTAGCGTTGCTGATAATGAAGGAAGGAATGTTGTTTACTATTAAAAAATTTAGGAAATCACCGGCATCTTCGGAGGGTTTACCGCTTAAATTAATAACTCCGTCAAAATCAATTAATATGGGTGTGTTTTCTAACATAAAAAAATGACAGTAGTAATATTATATTATTATTTAAAAAGATGACATCTTTCAAAAAGATGTCATCTTTGGAAGAAAGACGGCAAAGCTGTTTTTATTCTCGTTTAAGCCTTAACCAATGACGGAAATTTTAATTTTACCAATTCGAAAATTCCGAATATCACACCGGCGTAAAATAAGTTGCCCAGCAAAGTATAGTTGAAAAAAGGAATGGCGGCAACATAAGATTCAAGCAATCCGCTTATTGTAAAGGGGTACATCGGAGAAGAGAGCCAGACGGCAAAATTAGTTATAATAAAAAATAAAACCGAAGCCGATACGGCTGATAAACCGACATTTAAAGGTTTACGTTGTCTGCGCAGATTAAAGCCTAAAACAACTATTAAAGCAAAACTAAGATAAACAGCCCACATAGTTGAATGAAGCCCTATAATTAGATCTGTTATAAACAACGCGGCAAAAGGTACGACAAATGATAAATATTTTTTATCGAAATATGCACCTCCGAAAAGAGCTACTGCGCCGATAGCCGTAAAATTAGGCCAATGAGGCATAAGTCTTGTGAAAGCAGCAGCCACAATGATGGTTAATAAAACCAAGTTTTTTTTGTTGAATATTTTTTCTAACATATTAGCTCCTTTTAAGTTCAAATCTGCAATGTTAATTTACAATTTCTTCTTTGATTAGATAATATAAAAATAAATGTATTGGCTTTCAAAGTTAAATAATAGTTTTACAAATTAATTTTCAAACCGACGTAACCTGAACGTTTGGCGGTTCCGTAACCGAATACTTCTTCATAATCCGTATTGAACAAATTTACTATTCTTCCGTAAAGTTTCAAATTATGAATCATTCTTATATTTACAGCAAAATTTACAAGAATATACGACTGCAATAAAATTCTTTTTGCCGGGAAAGATGAAAAATCTTTATCAATTCTCGCATCCACATAATTTATATCCGTATTCAAATTAATATTTGAGTTCAAATTATAATTAAAGACAAGCGTTGCTTTGTTCACCGGTCTTCTTAAAAGCGCAAGATTAAACTCGGCAGAATTAACGTCTTTATTTTTACTGTTTGTATAAGTGTAATTGGCATTAACTTTTAATTTGCTGTTCGGTTTGTATGTTAAATAAAACTCTACTCCGTTTGTCGTCGCTTTTCCGATATTTACGGTTTTAAAATTACTGTCGGTGCCGAAAAGATTGTCAAATGTGTTTGAAAAATAAGCTGCACCCAAAAGTAATTTTGTATCTAATAAATATTGTTCGAAACCGAGATCCCAGCCTCGACTTTTCTCCGGATTTAATTTATCGTTTCCAAATGTCGGATCGAAAAGATAAAATAAGGAAGGAGCTTTGAAACCCGTACCGTAAGTGAATTTTATTTTTGTAGAAGTCTCCCAAATAATATATGCGGGGGCAATTCTAAAAGTAAAAACCGAACCGAATTTTTCGTGGTTATCGTATCTGATTCCTGCGGAAGCAAATAAATTATTTAAAATGTTAAACTGGTCTTGTGCGTAAACTCCCGTTGTTCTCAACTCCTTTTCGGGCAGCACACTTCTGAACGTAAAACTGTTGTTATACCATAAATAATCCGAGTTAGCTCTTTCCTGTTCTGTTTCAACCCCAAAAGTCAAAAGATTATTATTAAATTTGAAATTGTTCTGCCATTCGTATTTTGTCTTTCTGCCGTCGTAGAAACTTCTTGACGCAGCCGGATTAAAAGCCGAAGGATCGAATCTGTATTTCCTTAAATTTTTAATAATCGAAACCCCGAATTTCTGGGTCCATTGTCCATTCAATAAAGACAGGCTGCCTTCCAATTTGTAGGCACCTTGTTCAAGATTGTAAATGTATGTGGGGTCGTCACCGAATCGTCCGCCGAATTGATCGAAGTTCGTTTCGGCTTTTGTAAAATGAGCAAATAGGTTTAAAGCAAAATTGTCCGTTACTTTTAATCCCAAACGCGAATTTATATTATACCTCGATGATCCGTCTTTTTCAGTGTTGCCGAATTTTGAATCGGCTGAGGAAAAACCGTCTGTTTTTTCTCTGCTGAAGGAGAAAGAATAGTTGAAATTGTTTCTGCTGCCCGACAAACTCATCAGTCCCTTGTATGAATTATACGATCCGCCTTCGGTTAAAAAAGAAAAACTTGGTTTTCCTTTTCCTTTTTTTGTAATAATATTTATTACACCGGCAAGAGCATCCGCACCGTACAAAGTGCTTTGAGGTCCTCTTAAAATTTCAACCTTTTCTATGTTATCAACGGCTAAGTCGGTAAAGTCAAAAACATTGTTGGGGTCATTGGGCATATTCATTTCTATTCCGTCAATTTGAACAAGCGTATAACCCGGGGAAGCTCCTCTTAAATAAACTTGAGATAAATTTCCTCTTCCGCCCTGGGAGGTAATCGAAACACCGTATTGGTTTGAGAGTAAATCCAAAATTGTGGTTTTGTTAGAATTTGAGATCTCTTTTGAGTCAATTACCGAGATTGAACTTGCTACTGTAAACTTTGGGGTTTTTGTTTTAGTTGCCGTAACCACTACTTCTTTAAGTAAATAAGTTTTTAACGAGTCGTTTTTCTGCGCAGACTTTTTTTGTGCGCTGACGATAATTGAAACGGATAAAACAAAGAAAACTGTTTTTAGAAAAATTGAATTTTTCATTGAAGTTACTCCTGTAAAATTTTGTAAAAGGTTGTAACTTCGTGGGGAGAAAAAAATGAAATGTGAGAAAAAATTTCCCGCATTAACCGAACCTCGCCCGCGAAGGTTGATTATTAAAAAATTTATGGCAGGTCTCCTGGCTTGAAATAATCGTTTAACGCCTTCCCAATTTCTAACATTAAATCAGTGGCAATTGTTAAACAATAAACTTTCTTACAGTTGCGCGGCAGCACCGGAATCCCGATTTTTCCAATCGGTCACCGGTTTCCCTATTCTCCCCGAAACTTATCGGGGCACCATAATTTGTTAAAGAACTTAAACGAAGATAAATTTTATTTTCTATAAATCAAAATAGAAATTATTTTAGGGAAAATCCGATTATGAGAATTGGAACGGAAATTTTAAATTGAAGGATTGGAATTTTTATGATCTGCAGCATTTTGAGATGGTTGATCAGGATTAACTTATAAAATAAAATTAAACAAGAGCGATTATTAAGATAAATAGGCTTTGGATTTTGGCGTAATCTTTCGATGCAGGCTCAGTTTATCAAATCAGTACTTTACACCACAAGAAAGGAAGTACTCTTTTAGGATAGAGGCCTCTGATTTTGATAGCTCGGTTAATTTAATTGTGTATTTAATTTTATCGAAATCAAAGTCATCAAGTAGCTGGCCAAATGAGGAATTCAAAAAAGATGATGACGTTGGAGATGCTCCCTTAAATGAAAGTGCTACATTTTTATTTTTAGTAACATAATCCTTTAGAGCCAAATACAAGGTATAGTCGGCTGAATTTGTATAAGTGTCAGGGACAATATTTTTTAAGTATATCGTTTTCATAACGAGGTGATAAATGATATGAAATTCTTAAAATATCGGTCCAATTTTAATTTTACTCCACAACTTTTATTTCTTGACGCCACAGCGGACAGACTTTGATGAAAATATATAATTTGGTGAAATAAATTTAGTTATGCAAACGGGATTAAGGAATTTGTTGATTTTTTAGATTTATTGATTTTGAGGTGAAGGAAGTGACAGCTACTTTATTAATGGTTTTGCGGTTTTCATATTTTTAAGTTTTGTAACATTTATTATTGGCAAAAAAACATTGGATAGGAAACTTCCTTGTACTTTTTCATATAATATACCTCTTGCAGTAGATACAGTTAAAGCTATTAAATGTTGACTAACTGGGGTGGGAATTTCGAATACTTTAGCTTTTTTAATTATAATCTTATCAAAATCTTTAATACTAAAACTAATACGAAGTGATAATTCACAAACCTTGTCATCTTTTTTTACAGATGTAAATATTTTAGAAACGAGATCAACACCAATTATTTCTTGTTTTTGATCAACTAAGACCCTACTATTTATTTCAAATGTATAAAGATGATCTGGGGGTAAAATTTGATATTTGGGTGAATTATCCAAACTAAAATTTAAAATTTGGATTTGCTTTAATGCAAATGAAAATTGCTTTATATTTTTATTAGAAGGTTTCTTTACCATAATTTTAGGCTGCATCGCAGCTAATTATTAATTTTAGGGAGTCACTATGTTCTTTTTTCTCTTTTGAAGATAAAATAATTACATTTTCTATGTTCTCAGACTGAAAAGATTTTGTAAAAGCTTGAACAGGAATAAATTTAACTTCAGTTCTTGTAAATAATGGGACATTTATAATTTCTGCACCTAAAACAGCTTCAATTTTACCAAGTGTTTTAGTTGTAAAATTATGATTACCGCTTAACCATTTACTAATTTCCGACTCTCTTTTACCCATTAAATCGGCAAATTCTCTTTGTGTTTTACCTTTTTGTTTTAAAATAAAATTAATTTGTGTTGCTATATCCATAGATATGCGAACAGAATTTTTAATTTCATTCGGTACAGACTCTAATAACTGTTTAAAAAAAGCTTGTTCGTTTTTATTTTTTTTGATTTTGGGTTTCATAATTTTATCTATAATTCTATTCCTTTTAGATTTCCTTCGAAACCTTGATCTGTAATTTTTATTTCTCCGGAATCAAGTTTTTTATTTATTGCATCTTCAATTTTTATCAATTTATTAATTTCTTTTTGTAAATGCGGATTTTCTATATTTTTTTTAGTTTTATATTTTTTTATACCACCCGAACCAAATAATAGAATAATGTGTGAATATTTTATACAATATATTCTAATTTCTGGACCCGTTTCGCGTAAACGAAAAACATTATGACTTTCTGAACTTTCTCTTTTAAAAAATGATTCTTGTATACCGTCTCTTGTTGAGATATAAAATATTCTTTTTGCAATTCGTTGAATAATTTCATCGTGTGAATCTAGAAATTTATGTGAAAAGCTCTGAAATTCTGAAAATTCTTTATTATCATATTTTAATGTATAAATATTTGCTTTTTCACCTGAAAAAGCCTTTATATGAATAATCGAAAACTTCACTTATAAGTTAAGTATTTTTTAATTAAAATAAAATTTATTTTCACGCCGCCTCAACAACATATAGATATTTTTGAAAGTTTATGAATGTTTCTTTTATCTTTTCTACGCTGCCAAGTTGGGTTTTTGCATCTTCCAATGATTGATATTTAAGTTCGAGCAGTTGAGGCAGTTTTTCTTGGTCGAGTTCCCCGATGCCGGTTTCTATGTATTTGGCTAATACAAAGTCTAAAAATTCTTTTTGTTTTTCGTCGAAGGCGTTGTCGATATTTGCTTTTGCGATTACTGCTCTTTCTTCTCTTGTGATTGGTTTTATAGAATAGGATACATATTCCAACACGTCAAACAAATCACTTTTTTCTGCGTTAATTAATTTCTGTAGTGCATCTAATTCTTGTTTGCCGTATCCCGCATCTTCAAGTTTCTGCAGAAATGTTTTTCGGGTTGAGGGAACAGACCAAATTTTTCTCAGTTCTTCTTCGCTTTTAAAAAACTCCGGAAGTTTACCGAATAAGTTTTGCATAAATTCTTCAGCCGAAATGGGTTTGCCGTCAGCACTCCAATATGATGTTGAAACCATATGTTGTATTTCACGTTCCTTGCCGTCGCTGAGTTTTATTTTTAATCGAGTTATCGGTGGTGGTTCCGGCGGTGGTACTTTTTCGCATATGCAAGGAAGCTGACCGCATTTGTAACACGGTTGAGGCGGTTCCTTAATACAAATGCAAGGATATTGTCCGCAAGTGGGACACTTCTCCGGTTCCATAGGTTCGCCGTCCCATTCTGGATCTGAAAAATGATGATAAGCGTTTACAAAATCATAGATTGTAAAAAATTCTTTGCCTTCAAATAATCTTGTGCCTCTGCCGACTATTTGTTTGAACTCAATCATCGTATTTATAGGACGAAGCAAAACAATATTTCTTATATTTCTTGCATCAACACCGGTTGATAATTTTTGTGACGTTGTTAAAACAGTGGGAATTGTTTTTTCATTATCTTGGAAATCTCTTAAATGCTGTTCTCCGAGAGCTCCGTCATTTGCGGTTACTCTTTGGCAATAGTTAGGGTCCGTACCGTTTTTTAATTGATTGATTAAATCTCTTACGGCTGCGGCATGATCTTGAGTTGCACAGAAAACAATAGTCTTTTCATTTTGATTTATTTCATTGAGTAAAATTTGGACACGCTTTTTTTCTCTTTCTCTTATCTCTATTATTCTATTAAAATCGGTTTCGACATAGATTTTGCCCTGTTCCACCTCCCCTTCAATTACTGTATCGTCCGGCGTGTAAACGTATTCGTCTATTGTTGTTTGTATTCGTTTAACTTTAAAGGGAGTTAAGAAGCCGTCATTTATTCCTTCTTTTAAGGAATAAACGTAAACAGGTTCTCCGAAATAATTATATGTGTCAACATTGTGAGTGCGTTTCGGAGTTGCTGTTAAGCCGAGTTGAACTGCGGGCGAGAAATATTCCATAATTGCACGCCAATTGCTTTCATCGTTAGCACCTCCGCGGTGGCATTCATCGATGACTATAAAATCAAAATAATCTTTTTCGTACTGTCCGAAATACGGCGAGTTATCGGGACCGCTCATAAATGTTTGGAAGATTGTAAAAAAGATACTTCCGTTTGTGGGTACTTCGCCTTTTTTTCTAATCTCACCGGGACGGATGCGAATCAACGCATCTTCCGGGAAAGCATTGAAAGCGTTGAATGCCTGGTCTGCCAAAATGTTTCTATCTGCAAGAAATAAAATACGGGGTCTGCGTGTGCCGTCTCTTTTTAAGTTCCATCTGGAATGGAATAATTTCCAGGCAATTTGGAACGCTATAAATGTTTTACCGGTACCCGTAGCAAGTGTTAATAAAATGCGCTGTTTTCCGTCTGCAATTGCGGACATAGTTTTATTAACTGCAATTTCCTGATAAAAGCGTAACGGTTTACTGCCGGAAATATCTTCGTAAGGAACTGCGTTAAAGGCATCACGCCAGTCATTCTCTTCTTTAAAAATTCTGTTCCATAATTCTTCGGGTGTAGGGAAACGGGTAACGTCTTTTTCTTCTCCGGTAAGCATATTTATTTCATAAATTTGTTTACCGTTGCTTGAATAGGCAAATGGAATATTTAATTTGATTGAATAATTTTTAGCCTGGGCAACACCTTCGCCTACGGAAAGTTCATCGCTTTTTGCCTCCACAACCGCAAGTTTTTGATTTTTATAAGAGAGAATATAATCTGCAATTAGGGGTTTGCTGCGTGTACCTCCGGTTTGAATTTTACCTTTTGTAATGTGAAATTCACGAAATACTTTTGTGTCTTCCGTTACGCCCCAACCGCTTTCTAATAATTTGGGGTCTATAAGTTCGGCTCTTGTTTCGGCTTC
>CAZAOG010000120.1:0-8215 GCA_964486645.1 uncultured Ignavibacteriaceae bacterium
GCGTAAAGCTTCCCGCCCATACAAATCCTTATTTATTAAATGTCTTCCGGAATTTTAAAAAAGCCTTGACATTTCGCCTTTTGGGGAATAAATTTAGATATGAAAAGAACTTGGTTTAAGTTATTTTTCGCTTTAATTATAGTTTCTACGGCTTTTGCCGGAGCTTTCTTAGATTTTTTCCATGTACGCAGTGAAAATGATAATGTTGTAGTAGAATGGAAGACTTCGCAAGAGGAAAATGTAGACAAATTTGTTATTGAAAGAAGAAGCCCGAAAGGTGTTTTTATTGAACTTGCTTCAGTAAAACCGACCGGCTCAAATTCATTTTATAAATACACCGATAAAGGGGCTTACAAAAAAAATGATTTACTTTTTGTTTATAGATTGAAGATAGTAGATATCGATAATACCGTTACTTATTCCTCCGATGCATCCATATCTTTAAGTGTCTCCGGCGTAAAGAGAACTTGGGGAAGTATTAAAGCAATGTTCCGATAATTTACTTGTTGTAGATATAAATATTATTTTATTACTTACCCGTATTTTCAAATGCTTATTAATTTTCTGAATTCATTTCATTTTTCAAATCTTGGTTTATCTGTTCCCAAAAATATTTTCGGACTTTCTGTTTCTTTATTGTTATTATTTACTATTGCGGGATGCTCAAGCAGTAAAAAATTCAGCGACGAAGATTACAATTACAACACCACCGTAAATTTTAAATCTCCTAATATCAAAGTTCTATTGGACGACAAACCGGTAAGCAAAAGCCTGACCTTAGGCTCCGCCGTTGTGTTGTCGTCAGCGGAAAAGAGAATTGCCGTTGTTAATAAAGGCAATACTCTTAACATAAATATTGAAGGCGGTAAAGTAATTGTTAATATCAGAAATAATTCGTTTGAATCCGAGTCCTTTAAAATCGAAACTAAGTCGAGGGATAAATTTTTAAGATATAACGGAAAGAGTTACAGAGGCGCAATTAAATTTTTAAGCGACGGCAGTAAACTTATAGTAATAAACGAGCTGCCGTTGGAAGATTACCTTAAAGGTGTTCTGCCTTTGGAAATGCCTACCGGCAGAGGCGACGAAAACGTTCAGGCGCTAAAGGCAATGGCTGTAACCGCCCGTACATATTCGTTCAACAGAATGAATAAAACAAAGGGAACTTTTGATGTGTACTTGGACGTAAGAGATCAGGTCTACGGGGGAGTGCGGGCTGAAAAATCGCTGACCAATAAAATAATTGACGAGACAAAAGGACAAATTTTAACTTATGACGATAAACCTGCGCTCGTGTTTTACAGCGCTTCCGGCGGGGGATATACCGAAAATGCAAAAAATGTTTTCGGAAGTAAATATGATGTTCCGTATTTAAGAGGCGTGGAAGACGGTGACGAACCTTACGATTTAATAATGCCTAATTTTGAATGGACCGAAAAATATACCGAGAGTAAATTCCTTAATATGCTTTATAAAGCGGGAAAAATAAAAAACGTTAATTATACGATAGACGATATTGAAATTGAAAGCAGATTTGCTTCCGGCAGAGTTAACGAACTTAAAATTAATCTTGAATCCGATGAAAATGACGATGTGGAAATTATACTTAAAGGCAACCGTATTAGAAGTGTAATAAGAAGAGCAAACGGCGGAATTTTAAAAAGTACTATGATTGAAATTGAAATGGACGATGATAAAAATATTGTGATAAAAGGGAAAGGCAACGGACACGGGGTCGGACTTTCTCAGTGGGGCGCCATTTACTTATCACGCGAAGGTACAAACTATAAAGAAATATTATCTCATTATTTTCCCGGTACGGAAATAAAATCTATCTCTTATGATAAATAAAAATATACCGATCTACCTTGCCTCAAAATCTCCGAGGCGGAAAGTATTGCTGAAACAATTAAACTTAAAATTTAAAGTCTTTTCGGTTGAATGTGACGAATCGCTGAAGAAAAACGAATCGTATATTAAAACCGTAAAAAGGCTTTCGCTTGTAAAATTAAACGCCGCAAAAAAAATACACGACGACGGAATAATAATTACCGCCGATACCTTGGTTGTGCTTAAGGATGAAATAATAGGAAAACCTAAAAATAAAAAAGATGCCGCGAAAATATTAAAAAAGTTAAGTGATAAAACCCATAAAGTTTACACGGGATTCTCCGTTTATAATCCGTTTAAAAATATAACCGTTACAGATTACGAAAAGACGCTTGTTACCTTTAAAAAATTATCAGATGAAGAAATAAAAAGTTATGTACGTTCCGGAAGCCCCTTGGATAAAGCCGGAGCCTACGGAATTCAAGATGATTTCGGCGCTGTGTTTGTTAAAAAAATAAACGGTTGTTACAATAATGTAATGGGACTTCCCTTATTCAAAGTTTACAGTGTCTTAACGAGAGTGTACTAAATTGTTAGAAAAATTAAAGAAGAAGCTTTTAATATCAATAGCTATAGGCGGGGGAGTTTATCTGTTTTTTATTGTTTATGCAAACTTCAATCAGTTCCTCGCTTCTCTTTCCGAATTCAGCCTGTGGCTGCTGCCCGTTATTTTAATCCTTTCTCTCGTCAATTTTGTATTAAGATTTTACAAGTGGAATTATTATTTAAACTTAATAAAAGTTAAAATAAATAAGCTGGATTCATTTTATATCTTTATGTCCGGCTTAATTATGAGCGTAACTCCCGGTAAAATAGGAGAGTTCCTTAAAGCCTATCTTGTAAAGGAAAAAACCAAAATACCGATGAGCAAAACCTCGCCGGTTGTAGTTGTTGAAAGGTTAACCGATTCAATTGCCTTTATACTTATATCCTTGGTAGGCGCGTATATATTTGATTACGGCATGACCATAACAATACTAATTACGGCACTTTTAATATTTTTAATAATTCTGCTCACAAGCCCTAAACTGTTTTTGTTAGTTTTGCACTTGCTTGAAAAAAGCAAGAGGCTGAAAAAACATATCGTTAAAATTGAAAATGCCTATAAAAATATTCAAGTGCTTTTAAAACCGGGTGTTATGATTAAAATGACTGTTTTAAGTATAATTGCTTGGCTGGCGGAATGTTTGGGTTATTATTTAATTCTCCGTAATTTTGGTATCAACATTAATTTTTTGTGGGCATCTTTCAGTTATGCATTTGCAAATATTATCGGAACTGTTTCCATGTTACCGGGCGGACTCGGCGTAACGGAAGGGTCGTTGACTTTATTGCTTTTGGAACAAGGGGTTAGCAAAACTACTTCTGTTGCAACAACTTTTATCGTCCGGGTTTCTACGCTTTGGTTTTCGGTATTAGTGGGTGTTATAGCTCTGACTTTGTTGCATAAAAGAGATAAGAATTGTTGTGTAGAAGAATATACAGAAAAATAAAAAGGAGAAAAAATGAAAAAATATAAAAAAATTTCTATTCCAAAAGACGGTGAAAAAATAACTGTTGAAAACGGTGCATTGAACGTGCCCGATAATCCGATATTGGGTTTTATTGAAGGCGACGGAATCGGACCCGATATTTGGTCTGCGTCAAAATTGGTATTCGATGCTGCCGTTAAAAAAGCTTATAACGGAAAAAGAAAAATTGCCTGGATGGAAATATTTGCCGGCGACAAAGCGGTTTCCGTTTACGGTAAAAATAAATGGCTTCCGCAAGAAACAGTTGATGCCATTGAAGAATATGTTGTAGCAATAAAAGGACCTCTAACTACTCCCATTGGCGGCGGCATTAGAAGTCTGAACGTAGCATTAAGACAAAAACTTGATTTGTTTGCGTGCGTAAGACCCGTAAAATACTATAAGGGTGTTCCCAGTCCGATGAAAAGACCTCAGCTTTTAGACGTTATAATTTTCAGAGAAAATACCGAAGACGTTTATGCGGGTGTTGAGTTCAAAGCGGGGCAGAAAGAAACCGAAAATTTGATTGCCTACATCAACAAAAAAATTCCGGGAAAAATAAGAAAAAATTCGGGTATAGGAATTAAACCTATAAGCGAGTTCGGTACTTCAAGACTTGTATCAAAAGCAATTCAATATGCAATAGATAACAACATAAGCAGCGTTACTTTGGTGCACAAAGGCAACATCATGAAATTTACCGAAGGATCGTTCAAAGAATGGGGTTATAAAGTCGCTAAAAAACAATTCAGAGATTTTATAGTTACCGAAGACGAACTCTGGAGCGATTACAATGGTAAAATGCCGAACGGTAAAGTTCTTATTAAAGACAGAATAGCGGATTCTATATTTCAGCAGTTGTTATTAAGACCCGATGAATACGGTATATTGGCAACCCCTAATTTAAACGGCGACTATTTATCCGATGCAGCTGCAGCGCAGGTAGGCGGCTTGGGTTTAGCTCCCGGCGCCAACATAGGTTATCATACCGCGTTGTTTGAGGCAACTCACGGTACAGCCCCTAAATATGCAGGAATGGACAAAGTTAACCCCGGTTCGTTAATCCTTTCCGGAGTTATGATGTTTAATTACTTGGGCTGGAATAAAGTTTCAAAAATTATTGAAACGGCATTAAAGAGAACAATTAAAGCTAAAACCGTTACATACGATTTAGAGCGTCAAATGAAAGGCGCTAAAAAATTGAAGACCTCGCAATTTGCAAAAGCAATTGTAAAAAATATGTAACAGGTTCTATTTTACAGGTAAGTTTTTTTAATAAATGCCCCGTTTTCTTGATTTTCAAGATGGGGCATATTATATTCTTTATCCTTGAATTTGATATAAAGGAGGAAGTTATGTCAAGCGAAAATAATAACGGGAACGGTTTTTTAATAGGTTTAATAGCCGGAAGTGCCTTGGGCGCGATAATCGGTTTATTGTACGCCCCTAAAAGCGGGAAAGAATTGCGTGACGATATAAGGACAAAGTCTAATGAATATTTAGATGATGCCGACAAATATATAGAAGACGCTAGAGTAAAGGCTAAAAACTTAATTAATGACGGCAAGAAAAAATCGGAAGAGCTGATTGCAGACGCAAAAACAAAATCCGACGAGCTGTTGAAAGAAGCTCAGAAAATTTTTGACGAAGCAAAAAGCAAAGCCGGTAAAACCGTAAGTGAAAAGAAGGAAAATTTAGAGACGGAAGGTACAAGGCTTAAATCGGCGGTTAAAGCAGGTGTGGAAGCTTACAAAGAAACTAAAAAATCTTAACGGCATTTTTTTTAATAACAACAAAAAATTATGAATGCTGCTTCTTTACCTTTAACCGTTTTGCTGATATCGGCTTCGCTGCTGAGTCTTTTCTTAATATTCTATATTTATAGAATCACTAAATCTTTTAACCAAATAAAAGATGAAGTTAAAAAGATCTCATCCAAGTTAGATCCGTTAATTGAATCTATGACCGAGCTGACAGGCAAAATGAATGATATATCCGACGGGGTAAAACAGCCGGTTGAGCTTGTTAAAACAACGGTTAACAACGTAAAAGACAGAGTGGATACAATACTAAACTTTGAAGCGAAGTTAAGAAAAGGTGTTGAAGATCCGGTTTTCAGACTAATTAAATCGTTAACCGCAATAGTAAACGGAATAGAAGCATTCTTAAAAAATTACAAAAAATAAAACTTCTTATTACTGAAATTATGGAGGTAAATAGTTGAAAGATCATGATGTAAACGCAATTAGAAATATTGCACTTATCGGACACGGAGGCAGCGGCAAGACATCATTAACCGAATCTATGCTTTTTGCTGCAAACGTTATTAATAGAATTGGATCAATATCGGAGGGGAATACTACTTCTGATTATTTGCCAAACGAAATAGAAAAACAAATATCAATCTCATCTTCACTTCTTCATCTTAATTGGAATAACAAACATGTAAACATTATCGATACGCCCGGTTATGCTGATTTTGTGGGCGAAGTAAGTTCAGCCCTAAGGGTTGTGGATTTAGCATCGGTAGTTCTAAAATCTGCCGAAGGTGTGGAAGTCGGCTCCGAGATTTATACTAAATTTGTTAAAAACGATAATATTCCGGCAGCCGTTATTATTAATAAAATTGATAACGAACATTCCGAATTTAATTCAACCGTAAGTCAAGCTAAAGAAAGATTGTTCAGCGGCGCCGTAGTTGTAACCTATCCCGTAAAAGAAGGACCGAATTTTGATTCCGTAATTGACGTAATTGAAATGAAAATGTTTACTTACGGAGAAGCAGGAAGCAAAAAGGTAACCGCGGCAGATATACCCGATGATCAAAAAGAAACCGCCGAAAATTACAGAACGGAATTAATTGAAAAAGTCGCGGAATCTTCGGAAGAGTTAATGAATAAATATTTTGAAGAAGGCACTCTTTCGGATGAGGATTTACTGAACGGGTTAAAACACTCAATTGACGAGGGGATATTTGTTCCCATCTTTGCTGTCTCCGCATTAAAGTCGGTTGGAATAAATAACTATTTAAATTTTGTAAGTAAATATTGTCCTTCGCCTGCGGACAGAAAACCTGAAATAGGAAAATTAAAAGGTACCGACAGTACAGTTGAAATTACAGCAGACCCGTCCGCCGAACCCGTTTTGTTCATTTTTAAAACTATTGCCGAAAAACACGTCGGCGAATTGTCCTTGTTCAAAGTTTTTTCGGGTACGGTTCAACCGGGTATGGATTTGATAAACCAATCTAACGGAAATACGGAAAGAATAAGCCAGATGTCTCTGCTGAACGGACACAACCGGGTTGAAGTTTCCAAACTATCAGCCGGTGATATCGGCGCCGTGGTTAAGTTAAAAGATACGCACACAAACAATACTCTTTCGTCAAAGAGCTTCTCGGTTAATTTAAATCCGATAGTATTTCCCGATGCCGCAATCAGAGGCGCAATTGTTCCGAAATCAAAAGGAGACGAAGATAAAATTGCATCCGGACTTCACGCTTTGCACGAGGAAGACCCTTCGTTCAACGTTCGCTTCGATCCCGAACTTTCGCAGACAATTATTTCCGGACAAGGTGAACTTCATTTGGCTTTGGCCGTTAAAAGATTGAAAGAAAGATTCGGAGTGGAAGTAGATTTGGTCGAACCGAAAGTACCTTTCAGGGAAACGATAAAAGGAAGAGCCGATGACGTTGAATACAAACATAAAAAACAATCCGGCGGAAGGGGTCAATACGGTCACGTTCATTTTAAAATGGAACCCCTGCCCAGAGGCAAAGGGTTTGAATTTGAAAATAAAATTGTAGGCGGAGCAATACCGGGCAGATTTATTCCTGCGGTGGAAAAGGGAATATTGGAAACAATGGAAAAGGGAGTTATATCCGGCAATAAAGTTGTTGACGTAAAAGTTACTTTGTTCGACGGTACTTTTCATAATGTTGATTCCGATGAAATGTCTTTTAAAATTGCCGCCTCGCAGGCGTTCAGAAAAGGAATACAAGCTTGTAAGCCTTGCCTATTGGAGCCGATATACGAGATTGAAGTTACCGTTCCCGAAGAATATATGGGCGATGTAATGGGCGATATCTCAAGCAGAAGAGGCAAAATATTAGGCATGGATTCCGACGGTCATTTTCAAATTATAAAAGCCAATGTACCGTTGGCCGAACTTTATAAATATTCTTCCAATTTAAGAAGCTTAACTCAGGGCAGAGGAATGCACAACAGACATTTCGCTTATTACGAAGAGGTACCGAGGGAAGTGGAAAATAAAATTATCGAAGAATATAAAAAAGCAAAAGAAGAGGGGAACTAATTTTAATGGAAAAGATGTGGTCGCCTTGGCGTTCTCAGTATATAGATAATATCAAGCAAACTAACGATTCGGAAGAATGTATTTTTTGCGGTCTTTCAAAACTTGAGCCGGAAGACAAGCAGAATCTTTTACTCGATAAAGGTGAAAATACTTTTACGGTTTTAAATATGTATCCCTATAACAACGGGCATTTGATGATCGTTCCTTACAGGCATACTTCCGACTTCGGCGAATTGGGCGACGATGAGAATTTGGAAATAATGCACAAATTACAATTGGCAAAAAAAGCACTGCTAAAAATTGCCGAGCCCGACGGTTTTAACATCGGTGCAAATATAGGCAAAATAAGCGGTGCGGGAATTGCCGACCACATTCATTTTCATATTGTTCCGCGCTGGAACGGCGATACGAATTTTATGCCCGTGCTCGGCGATGTAAAAGTTATTTCTCAAGATTTGTTGGAAACCAAAAAAAGATTGATGCAGGTATATAAAGAATTA
>CAZAOG010000121.1:0-8193 GCA_964486645.1 uncultured Ignavibacteriaceae bacterium
CAATTTACAATTCAATTATAATCAGAACAATTATTATCAAAATAATTATCCAAATAAGCGGGCTTCGTTTTCTTGCTCGAATTGTTTTAAGCTGCCGTCTGAATCCGAGCTTCCTTTTTCGTTTTTCGTTTTCGTCTTGTTCCGGTTTGTAGAACTGAGGAGTATAATCAAATTTTCTGTGACTCGGCTGCTTCATAAACATTCCCATAATTAACCTCTCAATTTAATAACGCATTTAAAAAATGATCGGGGTTAAATACTTGCAAATCATCTATTCCTTCGCCAACACCTATATATTCAATAGGAACATTAAGAGAATCTACAATTTGAAAAACTATTCCGCCTCTTGCAGTACCGTCTAATTTTGTTAAAATCAATCCGTCCAAATCAATTGCCTTTTTAAATTGTTCTGCCTGCACTAAGGCATTTTGACCGTTTGTGCCGTCCAGCACTAAAAATATTTTATCGGGAGCACGCAATAGTACTTTCTCAATAACTCGTTTAATTTTTGAAAGTTCGCTCATTAAATTATTTTTAGTGTGAAGTCTTCCTGCCGTATCGATTAAAACTACGTCATAATTTCCTTCAATTGCTTTTTCTATCGTTTTATAGGCAATCGAAGACGGATCGGCGCCTGTTTGACTTTGAATGATGTCCGCGCCTGATCTTTCCGCCCAAATATCCAATTGCTCGCCTGCCGCAGCTCTGAAAGTATCTGCCGCACCCAACAAAACCTTTTTACCCTTCTGTTTGAAATTATATGCAAGCTTGCCTATCGAAGTGGTCTTCCCTACTCCGTTGACGCCTACTATTAAATAGACATACGGTTTTTTCCGTAAATTATTTTCCGACGCGGTATGTTTGTCTTCGGTTTTTAATATTTTTTTTAATTCAAAAAAGATACTTTCTTTTATCGATGCTTCGTCCCTGCCGTTATTGTTTACAAGATTTTCTCTGGCTTTGGCAATTATTTTTTCGGTAGTATCAAAACCGATATCCGCAGAAATTAAAACTTCTTCAATTTTTTCTATCACATCCTGATCGACTACCGCTTTCCCTGTAAAAGCCTCCGTTAGTCCGTTGACCAATTTCTTCTTTGTCTTTTGAAGTCCTAATTTTAATTTTTCTAATTTATTCATTTCCGGGTAACTTTAGTAGATTTAATATACTCGTATCCTCTGTAAATATAACCTATTAGAGAGGCAAAAATTAAAAATATGCTTGAGTAATAGACGGTCAGCATTATAATGTTATCCCAACTTAATTGTACAATGACCAAAAGTATTACGATGCCTATGTTAAATACCGCTGCCTTGCCTAATTTATTCGAAGGAAGAACTTTACCGATTTTTTTGGTTACGTAAATTCCGCCCAAGAATATCAAAAGATCTCTGCCGATAATCATAAAGAAATAATAATCGGGAATTAAGCCGAGCAAATACATTTTTATTATGATTGCCGCTACTACCACTTTGTCGGCAAGCGGGTCTATTATCTTTCCCATTTCGGTTATTTCGTTGAATTTTCTTGCAAGATAACCGTCCGTCATATCCGTAATTATTACAAGGATGCACATTGAAAAAAGAACGGCAGGTCCCCAAGGCGTATTAAATTCATCGAATAAAATCCAAAAAGGGATTGCCAAAAGTAGTCGGAATAGACTAAGCAAGTTTGATTTGGTAGAGAAAAGTTCCTTATAATTTATTTTCATAATTCGTAAAAATTATTGTTCATAAATTTCTTTTTTAAACGTAAAATCAACATCGGTCGGATAGTTGCCGGAAAAACAAGCCGTGCAGAAATTATCTTTGCCGTCTTCTTCGACGCATTGCAATAATTCATCCATAGTTAAATATTCCAACGAATCCACACCCAAGTACTCTTTGATTTTATTTACATCCCCGAAGCATCTGTTAGCTACTAATTCTTCCCTGCTCGGAAAATCCATTCCGTAGTAGCACGGATGCATTATAGGTGGAGAAGAAATTCTGAAATGAATTTCCTTTGGCGATGCGGATCTTATTAATTTAACCAATTGTTTTGATGTTGTGCCTCTTACAACAGAATCATCGACTATTACCACCGTTCTGCCTTCCAACACGCCTTTAACAATATTAAATTTAATGCGAACGTTCATTTCCCTTTTTTCTTGTCCGGGTTGGATAAAAGTTCTTCCTATGTAATGACTTCTTATTAGTCCTATTTCCAATTTGGAATTAATTCCGTCTTTCTCCAATTGTCTTTGGTATCCTAAAGCGCAGGTATTTGAACTGTCGGGTACGCTGATAACAATAAGTTTTTTACCGTCTTTATCTCTTACGGGATGATTACTTGCAAGTATTTTGCCGAGTCTGCGCCTCATTTTGTCCACATTATTCCCAAAAACGAAACTATCCGGACGCGAGAAATAAATATATTCAAATATGCAGTGCTTCTGTTCAAATTTTTCTTCTCGCAGTTTAATTGATTTTACTTTCTGTTGCTCCAAGGCTTCATCGTCAATTACAACAATTTCTCCGGGTTCTACCTCACGCAAAAAATCAGCCATATTTATGTCAAACGCACAAGTTTCCGAAGCAATTATAAAAGCATTGTCTTTTTTAGCAAGGCACAAGGGACGGAACCCGTAGCCGTCTCTTGCGGCAATAAGTTTATCGTCTGTTAAAATAGCAATGCTGAAAGCACCTTCCAATTTCTGCAATGCTTCTTTAATTTGTTCCACTTGATCATTCAGTTTGCTCCGGGCAATGAGATGCAAAATAACTTCCGTATCGCTGGTAGTTTGAAAAATTGCGCCTTCGTTCACCAATTCTTCCCTTAGAATTTTTGCGTTTGATATATTGCCGTTATGTGCCACGGCTAAATTTCCCAATCTATAGTTAACCACAAAAGGTTGAATATTTTTTTTAGATTCAGCCGAACCGGTTGTTGAATAACGGTTATGACCTATTGCGGAATTACCTACGAGGGTTTTATTCAATATTTGCGGGTCTAAAAAAACCTCGGAGACCAAGCCTTCGCCTTTGTGTACGTTAAATACCGAGTTATTATTCTTGTTGAAACTTTTGGTAACAATTCCGCAGGCTTCCTGTCCCCTGTGCTGAAGGGCGTGCAATCCATAATAAGTTTTTACGGAAGCACTCGGACTACCGAAGACTCCGAAAACACCGCAGTTACATTTTGGTTTATCTGCTTGCATTAAATTTTAATAAAGGGTTGAAAAATCATTTGACAAAATTAAACAAATAAAAAACTAATTAAAATGGAAAGACTACAAAATACGTTAATATCCGTTTTAAAAACGGATAAAGGAATTTCTCACCTATCTTTCGGTTAAAACGGATAATAGCCTGGGTATATCCTTGTTCGTCTCATCGAACCAATCTTTCATAATTATATTTTTAAAGCCTGCTGATTTTAAGGCATTTTCAAAATCATCTTTTGAATGGTAAAAAGAGATGAGTCTTACTTCATTTTGTTCTTTATCATTAAATCTGGCTACGCTTCCCTTCTCTTGTTTTAACGGATGAAGTTCGCATACGAATAATCCGCCTTTCTTTCTTAATATTCTGAACGCTTCCTGAAAAACGAAATTTATGTTTTCTATATGCTCAAGAATTAAATTAATTGAAACCAGATCGCAAATTTGGTTATCAAACGGCCAAGGCTTTGTAATATCGTGAATTAAAAATTCAACGCTTCTGTTTTTAACCTTTGTTTTTGCAACCGAAAGCATTTCGTCCGATATGTCGAAAGCCCTTAAACTTTTAGCGTATTCGGCAAAATAAACGGAATTCTTTCCCGTTCCGCATCCGGCTTCTACAATGTCTTTATCCTTAATGTCAATCAGTTCGGTTCGAACAACTTTTTCGTCTAAATTTCTTGTGGGATTTACGATTGAGTCATAAGTCTCCGCCCAATTATTGTATGCTTCTTTAGTGTTCATTTTTTATTTCTTATTAATCTAAAAACTACATTTACATTTGTAGAGATTGTTATAAATTGAGGAATATTTAACAAATTTTTTGAAGGATCCGTTGATGTTTTTGACATTAAAACGGGGCGAGGATAAATTCTCGGATTATCAGCTCTTATGCTTGTAATTACGCCAACCTTCATATTTAGATTTTTTGCATAAATTTCCGCTTCGTCTTTAGCATTTTTCAAAGCAATTTCTATACTTTTTTCGTGTCCTTCTTTTCTTTTTGATGTTGTAAAATTACTGCTGAATTCATAAAATCCATTTTTCAATAAATCAATTTGCAAGGGTGTATATTTATCAAACTTCTTTAATTTAAATAAAATTGATTGATTCGTCTTAAAAGTAATCTTATTCGTCCTGTAATCTTTAAATTTTGATATTTTAAATAATGTATATGAAATATCTTTTTCGGAGATGCCGTATTTTTTAATCAAATTCAGTATTTTTTCTTCCCTCAACTTATGTTCATTAAAAGCTTCTTGCGGGTCTTTGTTCTCCACGGCTAAATTTACCGTTACATTTATATTGTCAGCAAGTAATTTAACCGAACCGGTGGCATTTACAGGAAAAGATATCTCACCTTCTTTTTGAGCAATAATATTTGCGGTTAAAAATAAGATGAATATTATGGAAATCATTTCTATTTTTTTCATTTTTATTCCCTTATAAAATAAAGAATAATTTATATACGGAACTTCATAGTAAAATGTTGCAAAATATTATAATAATGAGGTAGAAACTCGCGTTATAAAGTCAAATAGGATTCAGGTTCATTTAAATACTTTTGATAAAGCTCAAAGTATTTGCCTACGTGCAGACCGTCCATCAAAGAATGGTGAACCTCGACAGAGACAGGCATTTTTAGTTCTTCCCCGTCACCTTCAAACTTGCCGAGAACAATCTTGGGGATTGAATCATTTTTATCCAACTTTCCGGCGTGTTTAAAACTTGTAAATTTAACCCAGGGAATTACAGAATAATGAATTTTATCGTCCTGTCCTTCGCGGGGATGAAGTTTTCCGTTATTTCCCTTGTTGCTCTCCAACACATTTACCGCGTTTTTATTGAAGGAAGCGAAATCATCAAAGTATTCGAAATAACAAAAACTGAAAGTTTCATTATCATTTAACACGGTACAAGGACAATGAACTTTATCGTAAATAATTACCTTATCGTCCTTAATTCTGTATCTGAACTCTTCAATCTCATTGGCTGTTTTAATCGATAAAAATAATGATGCAATAAAAAAAGATAATTTGTTTTCTTTTGTAAATCGATACAGTTTTGCAGCATCAACATCTGCGCAGATGTTAAAGAACGGGAGATCGTAATTCTTAAAAAAATAGAACTGTTCTTTTCTTCTCCAGTTTTCTATATCCAGCAATTTCATTGTTTCTTGTCCAAAATTCAATTAGTAAGTGAGACAAAAATAAAAAAATTATAATGCAATTTAGCTATTGTTATTTAAGAAAGTAAAATAATTCTTTTTGTTTTTTTTAACTTTTTTTGTCGAACTTCACAAAGTTATCCCTTGGTGAAAAGTCCGGGCTTGTTTGTTGTTTCGTATTACCCTTGGAGGGAATGACAATATTCTTTAAATGACATTTTTTAAACTATAAAAAAGAGTATTTGTCACATCGATTCGGCTTTAACCGGAGAGATACTTCTTCCGTTGGATCGGGAAAAAATTTCTTCCTTTACTGACAGATAATATTTTTTCGCAAAGTGAATTAATTAAGTTTAACCAATTCCACTCTTCTGTTCTTTGCTCTCCCCTCTTCCGTATCATTTGAGGCAACGGGTTTTGTAAAACCGTACCCTTTGGCATTCATTCTTCCTTTATCAATGCCGAATAATAAAAGATAACCTTTAACGGTATTCGCTCTTTTATTTGATAAGTTTAAGTTATAATTTGCCGAACCGACATTATCGGTGTGTCCCTGTATTTCAATTTTTAATTCGGAAAAGTTTTTCATCAGTTTAACAATTTCAATCAACACCTTTTCTGCTCCGGGCTTTAATTTATCTTTTGCCGTATCAAAATTAATACCGTAAATGGAAATTGTACCTAATGAATCCAACGCTCTCTTCATCTGGTCGGCGCTGAATGTCAGTTGTTTTGCAAATCCTTTTTCTTCTATTATCACCAAATCATAATTACCGTCCAATGCAGTTACGTAAGCCCAAAGTTTGGTGCCGTTGTTTAGAGGAAGAGTAAATGTTATTTTCCCTCTTTTTGCATATAGGACTTTGCCTCCCATTTCCTTTGCAGCGGCTCTGTAATTATTCATTATGTCAATTTTAGAAATTTTTCTGTTTATCTTTCCCTTTTCATTACGGTTTTCATAATGCAGTTTCCAATATCTTCCTTGCTTTTCAATCGTGCTTGTCTTCTTATTTTTAATGATTCTAAAAGGAAAAATTGAAAAGTCCGACTTTTTACTCAACGCTTCAACCAGTTTAAAATCCGGCATTTTTTTAACCATAGGATGTTCAATGCTTGCCTGTGCCGAAGTATAGGAAGAGAAAAACATAAAAAAGATTAATAAAAACGGAAACAAAGAAAGCCATTTATATTTATACATAACATTTATCCATTACGAATATGAAAAAAAGTTTTACCATTTCCCTGCATAGTCGGTCTTATAATTTTCAAACTGATTTTGATAATAAAGTCTCTTTAGATTGACAATTTGTTTTATGTGTAATAAATCGTGAGTAACCCAGGCTGCAAACATATCGCCTGCTTTAATCTTGCCCCAAGGTGCCGTATATTCAATTTCCCAGTTTGGTTCTTTAATTTCATTTAACCATTCAATCGAATTATTCCTTTCGTCCAGAAATTTTTTTACCGAGTCGTCCAAGTCACATTCGTTGTAATTGTTTTCCATTACCCACGAGACAGGATCGATGCTCGGCCAGGTTTTTTCGGGATAGTACAGCATGTATTTAAGCCTTAAAGGAAAATCTTTCTGCTCTTCGTCGTGTAAATGATTCACAACTTCAAGAATGGTCCATTTATCCGTTTTGCATCTCCAACGGGCTTCTTCGTTAGGCATACCGTTAACCAAACACGCTATAGTTTGAGCGTTACTTTCCAATTGTTCCGAAAAATATTTTAAGTTCATTTGTCCTTCTTTTGGTTATTTAACTCTTACTAAATTGAATGTATATACTGTATTTTTTCCGTCTTTAGACCAAGTCCAAGCTTGGCTGATATGGTTCTTGTCTTTGAAAGTTATACTTAAATTACGCATATGCATGTCTTTTTCACTTTTTAAGTTTGTAGCGTCAACGTATTTG
The DNA here is from genome assembly GCA_964486645.1 of uncultured Ignavibacteriaceae bacterium. Lineage (GTDB taxonomy): Bacteria > Bacteroidota > Ignavibacteria > Ignavibacteriales > Ignavibacteriaceae. The sequence continues at coordinate 7,286 of CAZAOG010000121.1, forward strand.
AAATTTAGTTCTTCAGGTTTATCTTCATTAAAGTTTGCTTTCATTCTCGGCTGGTTGCCGGCTGAACAATAATGAGTCATCATTAAACTTTTACCGTTTAAGTGATACATAGTGATCATACCGTCTTCTTCTTTATTTGAGATTGTTTCCATAACAGTTGAACCTTTGGAAACCAACTTATAAGTTACATTTGTTATACTTCCGTCGGGCATTTTCACCTGCCAGGTACCTACTAAACTTTTAAGAGTATCAAATCCTTTTTTCGATTTGTCACTTGAGTAAGTACTATTTGTAAAAGTAAACAAAATAATAATAATAAGTGATGAAATTATTGAAAATTTTTTCATAACCGACTCCTTTAAATTATTTTTATATTGAAATTTCTTCTAATAAATCTTTTAATTCTTTAATTCTTTCCTCGGTAATTCTTTTCATTGTATTAAAATAGATCAGGGGCTGCATCGAACCGCCTTGATAAACAGCGCCTTCGAATCCCGCAGCGGAATCCCTGTATTTTTCCCATTGCTGTTGCGAATCAATAAAAAAGGCAATTAAGTTTTTACCGGTTAACTGATTTTCCGGTTCATAAAATTTTTGTTTTTCTTTAATTACTTTTAAAAGCTTGTTGTAAATTTTATCCAATATTTTTTTGGTATTCTCGTAGCTTTGTTTTGCACAAAGATTCATTTCCATTTGAGTGACCGCTTTTTTGCAATCGACTTTTTCCTTTTGTGCAGATGTGTAGCCGGTTACGATAAAAAAAATTAAAAAAATGAAGGGAACTATCCTTTCAATTTTTTTACGGATACACATAAACATATATTTTTTAAATTTAGGACGAAAAAAAATTTTAGGCTTCAGGTAATATATGGTATTTTATGAAAATTAAAAATGGAAATCACTTGTTT
>CAZAOG010000122.1:0-8097 GCA_964486645.1 uncultured Ignavibacteriaceae bacterium
TGTTTCGGACAGCAATGATTCAAATAAATAAAAACCAATGAATCGCTCTTGCGGTCTTGACAACCCAAAAGATTTTTTCTATTTTTTGGTACGATAACCACTGCTAATTGGCGGTGGTAATTTTTTTTTAAAAAGTTATAAAAAAGAGAGTAAAATGGCAGAATCAAGCTTTGTTTATTTAACCAAAGAAAGGTTAGTTGAACTTGAAAAAAAGTTAAAAGAGTATAAAACAACGGGCAGGAAAGAAATTGCCGCAAAAATTGCCGAAGCACGTGCACACGGCGATTTATCGGAAAATGCCGAATACGATGCAGCCAAAGAAGAGCAGGGTTTATTCGAACTTAAAATAAGCAAACTTGAAAATGTTCTTTCCCGCGCCAGGGTTATTGATCCGAAAGAATTTCCAAAAGATGAAATCCATATTTTGTCAAAAGTTTCCATTAAAAATTTAAAAACGAATAAGCTTTATAATTACACACTCGTTTCAGCCGAAGAAGCCGATTTTCAGGCGGGAAAAATATCGGTAACTTCTCCTGTAGGCAAGGGATTAATGGGACATAAACCGGGCGAAAAAATAAAGGTTCAAGCACCTGCGGGTATATTGGAATTTGAAATTTTGTCAATCGAGTAACTAAAATTGTGACTGATGAAGAGTACATACAATCGGCGATTAAATTGGCTAAAAAAGGAAGCGGAAACGTAAGTCCGAATCCGATGGTCGGCTGCGTAATTGTTAAAAACGGAAAAATAATCGGCAAAGGATATCATAAAAAATACGGTGGAAATCACGCTGAAATTAACGCTGTAAATTCCGCGGAAACAAGCGTTGAAAACTCCACGGTTTATGTTACGCTGGAACCTTGTTCCATTACCGGCAACACTCCTCCCTGTACGGATAGATTGATAAAAGAGAAAGTAAAAAGGGTCGTTATCGGAACGAAAGATCCGAATCCCCTTGTAAACGGTAAAGGAATTGCTAAATTAAAAAAAGCGAAGATCGATGTAAGCTGCGGAGTTCAGGAAAATGAAAGCAGGGAGTTAAATAAATTTTATAATAAATATATGACGGAAAGTATTCCGTATGTAACTTTAAAAGCTGCGGTTACTTTGGACGGAAAAATTTCGGACGAAAACGGTGATTCAAAATGGATATCTTCTGTCGAGTCGAGGAAACTTGTTCATAAATTAAGAGCCGAATACGACGCCGTGTTGGCGGGAATCGGTACCGTTATAAAAGATGACCCTTTGTTGAATGTGAGAATGGTAAAAGGGAGAAATCCAAAAAAAATAATTCTGGATTCGAATTTGAAGATAAACCCGAAACAAAAGATATTCGGTTCTAAAAATGAAGGAAACATAATAATTGTAACTTCAACGGAAAGTAAAATGAAAAAAAGAAAAATTAATGCGTTGATGAAAGCAGGGGCAAAAATTTTATTCGTAAAAAGAGATTCCAAAGGTTATCTGAATTTGAAAAGTATTCTTAAAAAGCTTGCAAAAGAAAAAATCACATCGGTTTTTGTAGAAGGCGGAAGCAGGGTTTTTAATTCTTTTTTAAATAAGAAGTTATTTGACGAAATACTTCTGTTTGTAAGTCCGAAAATTTTTGGCAGAGGATTATCCTGGGCGGGTGAATTTAATATTTCGAAAGCTGTTAATTTAAAAATTACAGGCGGCAAAAAAATAGGCGAAGATGTTTTAATAAAATTAAAAAATGAGGGGAGATAATGTTTACCGGATTAATTGAAGAAGTAGGAACCTTAAAATCGAAAAAACCCGAGGGATTGGGAGTAAAGTTATACTTTGCCGCCGAAAAGATTTTAGAAGGCATAAAAACAGGTGACAGCATTAGTGTAAACGGAGTTTGTCTGACAACGGTAGAATTTGATTCCGAAGGATTTGCCGTTGAAGCAATCGAAGAAACATTAAAAAAATCCGATTTGGGAGATCTGAAAATTGGTGATTGTGTAAATTTGGAAAGACCTCTTAAGGCAGAGGCGAGATTAGGCGGACATTTTGTCCTCGGGCACGTTGACACTACCGGAAAAGTTAAAGAAATTAAGGAACTGACAAACAGTCACTTTATTACATTTTCATACCCAAAAGAATATTCCAAATATCTTATTCCCGTAGGTTCCGTTGCTATAGACGGCGTAAGTATGACCGTTGCGGATTTAAAGGAAGATTCTTTCTCCGTGGGAGTTATTCCCCACACTTGGGAAGAAACAATTTTCTCCAAAAAGAAAATAGGCGACAGAGTTAACCTTGAATTTGACGTTCTCGGTAAATATATAATTAAACTGACTGAAGAAAATTCAAAATAATTTTAGACCTTTGAAAAAGTTAGAACAAATAGCAATAAAATTTATAGACGGTAAAAACCTTATAAAAAAAGGCGATAAAATTCTTGTTGCTTTAAGCGGCGGTCCCGACTCTGTTTTTCTTCTGCATTTTTTGCACAAATACAAGAAAAGATTTCAAATTGAAATAGGTGCTTTGCATATTAACCATAGGTTAAGGGGAAAAGACGCAGCAACAGACCAAGAATTTTGCGGAGAATTTTGTAAGAAAAAAAATGTAAAATTTTATTCAATAGGTAAAAATGTAAAATCGTTTGCCGTCAAAAATAAACTCTCCATAGAAGAAGCCGGAAGGGATATCAGATATTACGAATTGAACAAAATTGCAAGAAAGTTCGGATATAATAAAATTGCAACGGCTCATAATTGCAGCGACAACGCGGAGACGATTTTGCTGAATTTATTTAAAGGAACAGGAATTGACGGTATATCGGGTATCCCGGTTGAAAGAGGCAATATTATAAGACCGGTTCTCTGTCTGAAAAAAGGAGATATCCTGAATTATTTAAATAAATCCGGGATAAAATTCAGCACGGATAAATCTAATCTTAATAATGATTACTACAGGAATTTTATTCGTAATAATATTTTACCGCTTGTAAAAGAGAACCTGAATCCCAATGTTGAAGACAGTATTTTTAAGTCTTCCGAAGTTTTTAAAAAAGTAAAAGAATTAATTAAAGAAAAGACGGATACGAATAATTCGGATTTTATTCGCACAAATAAAGAAGAGATAAAAATTCTATTAAATAAAGAAACGGAAATAAGTAAACTCAGCTTTATAATAAAAGACGCGGTTGCAAAGCAGTTTTCGGTGGAGCTGAATTTTAGAAACATTGATGATACGGCAGGTTTGATAAATAAAAGAATCGGACAAAGAATAAATCTGCCGGGTAATTTAACAGCCCGGAAAGAAAGAGATATGATTATAATCAGGATGAAAGATACCGAAGATAATTTTAACCCATTAATATTAAAACCCGATGATGAAATTGACTTAAACTCTAAAAAACTGGCTATTAAAAAGATTGAAAATCCCAAAAAAATTCATTTTACGAATAACAGGAACTTTGAATTTATCTCCGGTGACAAAATAAAAGGGAGCTTCGAATTAAGAAGATGGAAAAAAGGAGATAAATTTTATCCCGTGGGTTTAAATGGAACTAAAAAAATTTCGGATTATCTTACTGAACAGAAAATCCCGAATTATAAAAAAAAGCAACAATTGGTACTAACTAACGATAATAAAATTGTTTGGGTGCTGGGTTTAAGACTGGACGACAGATTTAAAATATCGCAAAACACAAAAAAGGTTTACTCTATATGTCTAAAATAAAGAACGTTGAAAAAGAACAAATAATAATAGGGAAGGAAGTCTTTCTCCCCTTTATAAGTGAAGATAAAATCCGGGAAAGAGTTAAGGAAATGGGAGAAGAAATATCTAAAGATTATATAGGGAAAACTCCTGTTTTTGTGGGCGTATTAAACGGTGCTTTTATATTTCTTGCCGATTTAATAAAGAATGTTACCGTAGATTGTGAAATAGATTTCTTTAAATTATCAAGTTACGGCGATGCAAAAATATCATCCGGCAAGGTAACAATGCTGAAAGAACTTAACTGCGATGTAGAAGGCAGGGACATTATTATAGTAGAAGATATTGTGGATTCCGGTTTATCGATTAAATTTATCGAAGATTTAATGCAGCAAAATAAACCGGCAAGTATGAAGGTCGCATCGCTGTTGGTCAAGCCGGATAGTCTTAGATATAATGTAAAAATTCATTATATTGGCTTTAATATTCCAAGCAAGTTTGTAATCGGATACGGCTTGGATTATGCTCAAAAATATAGAAATTTGAGAACGATTTACTCTTTAAATGAGTAATTAAATTAACGAAAATGTAAATCTTAAAAAATAATTATGGAAGATAAAAATAAATCAAATAATAAGAATCCTTTAAAATTTCAAAAAGATAAAAGGCCCGAAAAACCTAACGAAAATTTTGACTGGTCGAAGATACTTAAAATGGTATTCGGTTGGGGGGCTGTTGTAATTGCGGCTGTTATAGTTATGCAGCTTTTTAAAGTAGGAACGGCAAACTTTGTGGAAGTTCCCTATAATCAGTATGAAATGCTGCTTAATTCGGATAAGATAACGGAAGCTTTAATTACAAAGTCCGATATTAATGATTACAACTTAAAAGCAACTTTAAGTTCGGAAGAAGTGATAAAAATCGGCAATAAAAGTATAAAAGTAAAAAGTATTTCCGTCTACATTCCCGAACCAATACTTAAAGATCAAGAATCCATTTGGAAAAGTAAAAATATAAAATACTCTTTTACCAAAGATTCCAATGAATGGCTGAATGTACTTCTGGGATTTTTACCTTGGATATTAATTATAGCCGTGTGGATAATTATTATGCGTCGTATGCAGGGGCAGGGCGGCGGAACCAAAGGTATATTTTCTTTCGGTAAAAGTAAGGCTAAATTGATCTCTCAAACCGGAACTAAGGTAACCTTCAAAGACGTTGCGGGTACGGACGAAGCGAAAGTTGAACTTCAGGAAATAATCGAATTTTTAAAAGAACCTAAAAAATTCCAAAGACTCGGCGGAAAAATTCCGAGAGGTGTGCTGCTGTTAGGACCTCCCGGAACGGGAAAAACGTTATTGGCGCGTGCAGTTGCCGGCGAAGCAGGCGTTCCTTTTTATTCTATAAGCGGCGCGGATTTCGTGGAAATGTTCGTGGGTGTAGGTGCAAGCAGGGTTAGAGATTTATTCGAGCAAGGCAAGAAAAACGCTCCTTGTATAATATTTATTGACGAGATAGATGCAGTGGGCAGGCATAGAGGTGCCGGTCTTGGCGGCGGACACGACGAAAGAGAACAAACCCTGAACCAGCTTCTTGTTGAAATGGACGGCTTTGAGCAGAACAGCGGTGTAATTATTATTGCCGCTACAAACAGACCCGATGTTTTGGACCCGGCTTTGTTAAGACCCGGCAGATTCGACAGGCAGATTGTTGTCGACAGACCCGATGTAAAAGGCAGAGAAGGAATTTTAAAAGTACATACACGCAACATTCCTCTTTCCCCCAAAGTTGATTTGGAAATCCTTGCCAAGGGAACTCCCGGTTTGGCAGGAGCAGACCTTGCTAATTTAGTAAATGAAGCAGCATTATTAGCCGCAAGAAAAAATAAAAAGAAAGTTGAAATGATTGACTTCGAGGACTCGAAAGATAAAGTAATGATGGGAATGGAAAGAAAAAGTATGATCATTTCGGATGAAGAAAAGAAGACCACCGCTTACCATGAATGCGGGCACGTATTGGTAGCACGCAAGCTGCCGGATTCTGATCCCGTGCACAAAGTTACAATAATACCAAGAGGCAGAGCGCTGGGTGTTACAAGCTATTTGCCGATCGATGAAAAACATACATATTCCAAATCATATTTGGAATCGATTATTACGTATGCACTGGGCGGCAGAGCTGCGGAAAAATTAATTTTCAATCATTATACAACCGGCGCCGGCAACGATATTGAAAAAGCTACGGGCATTGCAAGAAAAATGGTTTGTGAATGGGGAATGAGCGAAAAATTAGGTCCTTTGAATTACGGTAAAAAAGAAGAGGAGATATTCTTAGGCAGAGAAATACAGCAGCACAAAGAATACAGCGAAAAAACAGCGGAAGAAATTGACGATGAGGTCAAACGGATTATTTGTTCGGCAATGAATAATGCGGAAAAAATATTAAAAGAAAATGTCGATATTCTTCATAAACTTTCGTTAGAATTACTCGAAAGAGAGATACTGGATTCCCGCGAAATTGATGCAATTATAAGCGGTGAAGAACTTCCGCCTGTTGAGAAAAAAAATGAAAAAGATGTGAAAAAAGACAAAGAAGTACCCGAACACGTTAAAAAATTAATGGAGACAAGGAAACCAAAAGAACCCTCCGCTAAAGATGACAGTAATTGATAACGGCACAATTAATTATAGAGATGAAGTAGTTAGAAAACTAATTCATCTCTGTTCTCTTTCTATTCCTATAGTTTATTATTTTATAGCCAGATACGATGCATTAATCGTTTTATCCATTTTAACCGTTATCGCAATAACCATAGACCTGCTTAGATACTTCTCGCCGACTTTTGCAAAAATATTTTATTCCTACTTCGGATTTTTGCTGAGAAAACACGAAAAAGATAATAATAAAAAAGCTCTGAACGGAGCTTCTTATGTGTTGCTTTCTGCTGCTATCAGTGTCTTTCTTTTCCCAAAAATATTATTTTTAACGGCATTCGGAATTCTTATTATCAGTGATTCCACGGCCGCGCTGATAGGAAGAAAATTCGGGAAACATAAGCTGTTAAAAAAAAGTCTGGAGGGAACTTTAGCTTTTTTTGTAAGTGCAATTATTGTGGTTTTGGTTACTCCCAAAATCACCGGTGATATTTATGAGTTTTTTATAGGAATTGTTGCGGCTGCTATTGCCGCCGTTGTTGAAAATTTATCATACGGATGGGTTGACGATAATTTATCGGTTCCCATTACAATAGGTTTTGTAATGTGGGTTTTATATATATTGTTTCTTCCGAATTTGACATTAATTTTACCAAATGTACCGAGGTAATAATGAATAAAATTTTTATTTATTCTTTTTTATTGTTAATCGTATTTTCTCTTGTTTCTTGCAAGTTCCCCCAAAAACCGGCTACGGGACCCGAAGATCAGATTATAGTGTTTGCGGACTCGCTTGAATTTGAGCAGATTAAACCCGCACTATCTTCGGCATTGGAAAAAATAATTTATACGCCTCAGCCCGAAAAACTATTTATCCTGAAAAGAGTGAATATTGAGAGATTAGAAAAATATAAAACGAAAAAGAATATAATTTTTGTTGCTCCCTTAAATTCGGGAAGCGAAACTTCCAAATATATCAAAGCCGTTATTGATACAAACCTTGCAAGGCAAATTAATCTTGATACTTCCGTAGTAATTAGTAAATATGATCTTTGGGCAAAAAATCAACTTGTTACGGTTTTAACCGCGCCTACAATCGATAAATTAATTTCAAAGATAAAAAGCCAACAAGAAAATTTAATTTATTCTTATCAAAAAATATCCGATAAAAGGTTGTACCAAAGTTTATATAACTCTCAATACGAACAGAAAAAAATAGAAGCGAAATTCTTGAAAAAATACGGGTGGATAATTTACGTTCAAGCCGATTTCCAAGTTGCCAAAGACGATTCACTTAATAATTTTGTTTGGATTAGAAGGTCGCCCAACAGCGATATGGAAAGATGGATATTTATTCATTGGATAGACAATGCTTCTCTTGCTTACCTTAATCCGGATTCTATTAAAGTGATAAGAGATAAGATAACCAAAAAGTTTTACAGAACCACTGACAACAAAGGGTATGTGGTTGTAGCTAAAGATTATTTTACTTCAAGCGAGATAAATTTTCACGGCAGATACACAATACTAACTCAGGGGCTTTGGGAGCTCAACATTAAAGGTATGGGCGGACCTTTTGTTAACTATACTTTTTATGACGAGAAAAGCAAAAGATTATATATGGTAGACGGTTCTGTTTTTGCCCCGAAATATTTCAAGAGAAATCTTATTCAGCAAATGGATGTTACTATTCAGTCGTTTTTAACAAAGGATGAGCTGAGCAAGGAAAGAATAGATGATTTGCTTGACGAACTTGAAGATTAGCCGA
>CAZAOG010000123.1:0-8048 GCA_964486645.1 uncultured Ignavibacteriaceae bacterium
GATCCGATATGCAATTTAATGAAAATTTCTTTCAATCTTTAGCATTACATAACTGCAGCTTAGAATAACCATTAAAGCAACAAGTATATTTTTTCCGACTTCTACAGTTATTTAATCAATTGAAAATACATGCGGCTGTTATTTTTTAATTTTAGTAAAGATAGAAAAGTTTTTTTTTTATTAAATTGCACCTTAAAATAATCCCTCATTTATATGCAACATTTTATTAGTGCTATTATTGGATATGTCCTTGGTTCGATACCGACAGCTTATTTGTTGTTAAAAATTACTCGAGGTATTGACATAAGGGAAACCGGATCCGGCAACGTTGGGGCTTTCAACTCAATTGCCGCATCCAATTCTAAAATAATCGGAATAATCGTTCTTATTATCGATTTTTCAAAAGGAATGCTTACTGCTTACTTAATAGGATATTTGTACCCGGATGTATTTATTCTTCAAGCGGTTGGAATATTGGCGGCCGTTTTAAGTCATAATTATAACTTCTGGCTTAAATTTAAAGGAGGAAGAGGATTGGCTACCGCAGCCGGAGGAGCAGCAATAATTTTCCCTTTCCTATTAGCGGTTTGGTGTTTACTGTGGGTTATTTCATATTTGTATAAAAAAAATGTAATAATTGCCAATGTATTTGCATCGGTTTTATCACTTTTGCTTATATTTTCAGTAGTTAATATTGCCGTTAAATACACATATCCTTCAGCATCTTCTAATTTTGAATTGATTTTATTTTCAACTATTCTGTTATTATTGATTTTAGCCAAACATTTGTCCGCATTTAAAGAAGAGATTAAAAAACTAAATTTACCAGTACGAGGAAGTAAAAATGCAAATTAAGAATCGACTAACATTTTTCGTTGTATTAATAATTGTATTGTTTGTATCCGTATTTTTTATTTATCAATCCAGACAGCCGGACACTTATTTTTACAAATCGGATGTGGTAACAACACCCGTGGTTACACCTCAGCACAAAAACAATGAAATCAACAAAGATATCACCAATAATAGAAATAATGTTATTACGAATACCGTTAAAAAGGTAAGCCCTGCAGTTGTCGGTATAAACGTGATAGAAATCAGGAAATATCAAACTCCCTACGGTTCTTTTTATAACGACCCTTTTTTCAGGCAGTTTTTTGGAGACACAGGCGAATACAGGCAAAAAGTAAAAGAACTCGGTTCAGGTTATATAATTTCTTCAGACGGATATATTGTAACAAACGACCACGTTGCAGGTAACGCTTCTCAAATTACGGTTACATTAACAAACGGAAAAAATTATTCGGCGGAATTAGTGGGAACAGATCACGCTTCGGATATTTCATTATTAAAAATTAAAGGTAAAAATTTTCCGACCGTTAAATTGGGAGATTCGGATCACATAATTATCGGCGAATGGGTTGTGGCTTTGGGTAATCCCTTCGGACTTTTTTCGCTCAACAACAAACCTACCGTTACCGTGGGAGTTATCAGTTCTACGGGATTAAACCTTCAACCCCTTAACCAAAGATATTATTTAAATATGATTCAAACCGATGCCGCCATTAACGGCGGTAACAGCGGAGGACCCTTGGTGAACAGCGTGGGAGAAGTAATCGGTATGAATACTTTAATTTTTACCGCCGGAAGTAACGGCAATATCGGCTTGGGTTTTGCTATTCCAATTAATAAAGTGAAAAGAATAATTAAAGAATTAAAAAAATACGGAATGGTAAACAGAAATTTTGACGTCGGATTGGGCGTTCAGTCAATAGACGAAGGCATTGCAAGAGCTTACGGGCTGCCCTCTACAAAGGGAGTAATAGTTACGCAAGTTATACCCGGTACCCCCGCGGATAAAAGCGGACTTCAAGTAAGAGATATTATTTTGCAGGTAGAACAATATGAAATTGTAAATGAAGAAACAATAATTAGTGTTTTCCAAGAATTTAGAGCAGGCGATATAATAAAAATTATAGTGCTGAGAAACGGTAAAAAACGTACATTAAAAATGAAACTGGAGAAAAGTTAATGATAACCCGTTATACACGTCCCGAAATGGGAAATATCTGGGAAGATAAGTTCAAATATGAAATTTGGTTGAAAATAGAAATTTTAGCCTGCGAAGCACGAGCCAATGCCGGTCAAATTCCAAAAGAAGATGTTGAAACAATTAAAGAGAAAGCCAAGTTTGATGTAAAGAGAATATTGGAAATTGAAGAGACAACCAAACACGATGTAATAGCTTTTTTAACGAATATTGCCGAATACGTCGGACCTGTTTCCCGCCATATTCATTACGGAATGACGTCATCCGATATTTTGGATACAACGCTTTCTTACCAAATGAAAACTGCCGGTGAAATATTACTTAATCAATTGGAAGATTTAAAAGATGCATTAAAAATAAGAGCCGAAGAATTAAAGTACACTGTTTGTGTCGGCAGGTCTCACGGAATTCACGCCGAAACTACGTCTATGGGATTAAAATTCGCTCTTTGGTTTGAAGAAGCAAAAAGAAATATTGCCAGACTTAAAAACGCAATCCGAACAATAAGCGTCGGTCAAATCTCAGGTGCCGTCGGTACTTTTGAACATCTTTCGCCCGAAGTTGAAAAATATGTTTGTGATAATTTGGGATTACAGCCCGCACCCGTATCAACGCAAATTATACAAAGGGACAGGCACGCCGAATATCTGACTACGCTTGCCGTAATTGGTGCAAGTTTAGAAAAAATTGCTTTGGAAATCAGACATTTGCAAAGAACCGAAGTTTTGGAAGCGGAGGAATATTTTTCAAAAGGACAAAAAGGTTCGTCGGCAATGCCGCATAAAAAAAATCCCATAATCAGTGAACGAATTTGCGGACTTGCCAGACTATTAAGAAGCAACGCCATGGCATCATTGGAAAACGTTGCACTTTGGCACGAAAGGGATATATCCCATTCATCGGTCGAGAGAATTATTATTCCCGACACTACCATAACATTAAATTACATGCTTCATTTGATGATCGGGCTGGTTAAAAAATTAATAATTTATCCCGACAATATGAATGCTAACCTTAATTTAACCCGGGGTTTGGTTTTTTCGCAGACGGTTTTACTTCAACTTGTCGATAAAGGATTAACCCGTGAGGATGCCTACAAATTAGTACAAACAGCCGCTATGGACGTTTGGAACGATAAAAGTAAAAATTTAAAGGATGAATTATTAAAATCGGAAGAGATAAAAAAATATCTTTCCTTTGAAGAAATAAACAACATTTTTGATAATAGAAAAATGTTGAAAAATGTCGACTTTATTTTTTCGAGAACGGTAGAGAAATAAAATAGAAAATTTGTCAATTGTCAGCCAATAAAAAATTCTCTTTTTCATTAAACTAATAACCGTAAAACAATATTTTTTAAAGGAACTTAAAGAATCATTTAAAGTACAAATAATAAAAAAATGGACAAAAACCACAGATTACATCTTATGAAGAAATTATTGATAAAACATATCTTATTTTTAGTTGTTATACTAATTATTCCTAATCAAGTAACTTTTTCTCAAAAAAATATTGAGAAAGATTCAATTAAAGTATGGACCCCGGAATCATACTTCCCTGCCGAAGACAGACTTGTTGCAACATTAATGCAAAGGTATCATTATAAAAAAATTAAATTAGACGATTCTCTTTCCGTAGACATATTCAACCGTTATATCAAATCATTAGATTATAACAAGATGATTTTCTATAAATCCGATATCGAAAACTTCGCCAAACAAAAATATTTATTCGATGATTATATTAGAAAGGGTAAACTGGACGAAGCATATAAAATATTCAACGTTTTTTATAAAAGGTTGAGGGACAGAGTTAAATATGCAAATAAAGTGCTGGATAAAGGATTTAATTTTAACATTAACGAATATTACATCTTTAAAAGAGACAGTGCCGACTGGCCTAAAGATTTAAAAGAGATGAATGATCTGTGGAGGAAAAGGTTAAAATATGATGCCTTGAATCTTCTTTTAACAGGTAAAAAATGGGATGCAACTAAAAAAATACTTAAGAAAAGATACAACAACTATAAAAAGATATTCTATCAATTCAGCAGCGAAGATATATTCCAAAATTATTTGAATGCATTTGCATCTTCAATTGACCCTCATACCGATTACCTCTCCCCGATCGCATCTCAGAACTTTAATATTGATATGAGCAGATCCTTGGAAGGAATCGGTGCAAGACTAAATACGGTTGACGAATATACAACGGTGGCTGAAATTATTGTGGGCGGTCCTGCTTATAAAAGCAAACTGCTTCACAGAAATGACAAAATCGTCGGCGTTGCCCAGGGCAAAGACGGAAAAATGGTAGATGTTATAGGCTGGAGAATAACAGACGTTGTTCAACTGATAAGAGGCAAAAAAGGTTCGATAGTACGGCTTCAGATTATTCCGGCTGAAAATAACCTTGAAATGCAGACTAAAGAAATTGAAATTGTAAGAGATAAAGTGCAGCTGAACGATATATCGGCTAAAGAAAAAGTTTTAGACATTAAAAACAAAAAATTAAACTATAAAATCGGTGTCCTTTCGATACCTGCTTTTTATAATGATTTTGAAGCGGCAAGAAGAGGCGACCCTAATTATAAAAGCACAACCAGAGACGTAAGGAAATTACTAAAGAAATTAAAGAAGGAAAAAGTAGACGGACTGATTATTGATTTACGCAACAACGGCGGCGGCTCTCTGCAGGAAGCTATTTCCCTAACCGGATTGTTTATTAAAAAAGGACCTGTCGTTCAAGTTAAAAATTCAAACGGGATTATCGATGTCGGAAAAGACCCCGATCCGCAGATAGTTTACGACGGTCCTCTTGCTGTTTTAACAAACAGATTCAGTGCATCCGCTTCAGAAATATTTACCGGCGCAATTCAAGACTACGGAAGAGGTATTGTTTTGGGAGAAACGACCTACGGAAAAGGTACCGTTCAAAACTTGATTGACCTGAACAGATTGATGCCGAATTCAAGTAAAAAACTCGGACAGGTGAAATTAACAATCGCAAAATTTTATAGAATTACAGGAGGCAGTACGCAAAATTTGGGTGTAACGCCGGATATAGAATTCCCTTCCGCTTTTAATCCCAAAAAAATCGGTGAAAGTGCGGAACCAACGGCTCTGCCTTGGGATAAAATTGCACCTGTAGAATTTCAATCATACGGAAATGTTAAACCCTATTTGCAAAAACTAAGAGAGGAACATTTAGCCCGAATTAAAAAAGATTTTGAGTTTCAGAACTTGATTGCAAGCATAAACGAATTCAAAGAAAACAGAACCAATATCAAAATTTCTTTGAATAAAAAAATAAGAGAAAAGTTAAAGAAAAAAAGAGAAGAAGAAAAATTTAGAAAAGAAAATCAAAGAAGAAAATTAGCCGGGTTGAAAGTTGTAAAAAAAGATGAAAAGCCTTCACCCGAAAACAAAAAAGTTGATGCGGAATTACACGAATCGGCACATATTTTGGCAGATTATATCTATTTGACTATAGGTTAAACCGAATTAGAGACGTTTGATCTATCCGTTTAAGTTCATTTTAAAATTTACTTATACCGACCAAACGTCTCTGCATTCTAATTTTTATACTTCAAATTTTATACCTTGTGCAAGGGGTAAATCATTCCCGTAATTTATTGTGTTTGTTTGTCTTCTCATATAAGCTTTCCAGGCATCCGAACCCGATTCTCTTCCGCCGCCGGTTTCTTTTTCACCGCCGAAAGCACCCCCTATTTCTGCACCCGATGTACCGATATTTACATTGGCAATTCCGCAATCGGAACCCGAACAAGATAAAAATTTCTCTGTCTCCTGTAAATTATCGCTGAAAATAGCCGACGATAAACCTTGAACTACATTGTTGTGAATTTTTATTGCTTCTTCAACAGTACCGGAATATTTAATTAAATATAAAATAGGTGCAAAAGTTTCTTCCTGTACAATTTCATATTCGTTTTCCGCTTCAACAATTGCCGGTCTTACGTAAGTACCGCTTTCAAAACCTTCACCTTCCAATACTTCGCCGCCGTAAATAATATTTCCGCCCTCTTCTTTAACTTTTTGCAATGCCGCAGTAAACATTTCAACGGCACTTTTGTCAATTAAAGGACCTACATGATTTTCTTCATTTAACGGTGTTCCTATCTTTAAACTTTTATATGCTTTTAATAACGAGGTTTTAATTTTGTCATAAATCGAATCGTGAATAATCAATCTGCGGGTAGATGTACACCTTTGACCGCAAGTACCTACGGCTCCGAAAACAATTGCGGGTATTGCCATTTGCAGATTAGCATTCGGCGTAATAACGATAGCGTTGTTTCCGCCTAATTCCAAAATAGCTTTACCGAATCTTTTCGCAATAACTTCGTTAGCGTGTCTGCCGACTTTTGTCGAACCTGTAATGGATATTAACGGCACTCTCTTGTCATTCAACATTTTCTCTCCAATGGTTGAACCTCTGCCGATTATTAAGGAGAAAATTCCTTCCGGTAAGTTATTCTCTTCGAGTACATCAGCCACTATTTTTTGACATGCAATAGCCGTCAACGGAACTTTCGAAGAAGGTTTCCAGAGTACTACATCTCCGCAGACAGCCGCAATCATTGCGTTCCAAGCCCAAACCGCAACCGGAAAATTAAAAGCGGAAACAACTCCGACAACTCCCAGTGGATGATATTGATCGAACATCCTGTGATCCGGTCTTTCCGAGTGAATTGTAAAGCCGTATAGTTGGCGCGATTGACCGACCGCGAAATCACATATATCAATCATTTCCTGTACTTCACCGAGTCCTTCCTGGAGTGATTTTCCCATTTCGTATGAAACCAAGGTACCGAGTTCCTGTTTATACTCTCTTAATTTTAGTCCTATTTGCCTTACAATTTCCCCTCTTTTGGGTGCGGGCATTTTTTTCCAGTCGTTAAACGCGATTAGCGCTTTATTAACTACGGATTCGTAATCGTCAGCCGAACATTGATAAACGGAAGCAATATGTTTTCCGTCTACGGGAGAAGAAATTTTTAATTCTCCGCTATCCTTTGTTTTATTCCATTCTCTGCCGGAACTTGATCCGAAATTTTCGGAATCGATTCTTAATTTTTTTAAAAATTCCATTTTATCCTCTCACGTTAAATTGATTATTTATTGTTTATAATTTTTTATTGTTTTTAGAATATCGGTTAAAGTTATTTCTTGCATTTTATCTTCTATCTCTATTTGTATTTTTTCAAAGAGGTTTAGAAAATAATTATTTATCTCGGAATCATAAAAAGAGTTGTTCTTATTTTCCGCCGATGAATGTAAATCGAAAGCTTTTCTGTCTTCGATTGCACAATAAATCTCCTGCAGGTGAATTTCATCGGGATTCTTTTTCAATGAAAAACCGCCGGTAGCTCCTTTATTGCTTTCAACAATTTTATTCTTGCAAAGCAGTGATAAAAGCTTTCTGATTTTAGACGCATTTATTCCCGTTTTCTCGGAAATTTCGACACTATTGCAAGCCTTTTCCGATTCTGCCAAATAACAGAGCGCTTTTACCGAATTTGAAAGTTTTGTTGATGCCGACATAAATTTATTTAATTGTTACGGTAAGTGTAACTATTATAAGAATAAATATCAAGGATTAATTAAATGGATAAGAAGATATTTTTTTGCTGTTCAAAACAAAATAAATCACACCCCTTTCATAAACGATAAAAAAGGATTTTGAGGTAAAATATTATTAGTAAAGCGAAACGCCGTTCGTTTTGTTTCGCTTATAAAAAGAAAACTAATTAATAAATTAAAAATCTAAGCATTTACTTTGTTGTCCGGGGGTGAGCGAATCAGCGATTCGCTCTACAAATTTTGCCGCACTCTCGGAACTCGGAAACTTTTATGCCGCTTGTTATCCGTATTTCACATACTTCCGCAACTGCGATGCTCTTTTATTACTTGCCATCTATCTTTTTACCATAGTATCGCAACTATGCTGATTGCAAAAGATAAGAGTTACTCAA
>CAZAOG010000124.1:0-8001 GCA_964486645.1 uncultured Ignavibacteriaceae bacterium
AATCTAACGGCTATTTTGATTTAGCTGTATCATTTAGGTATTTTTACCGAATACATTTAATTTAATCGTTAATTAGAAATCAATAGAATATAATTTATGAGACTAAGTAAAACATTTATCCCTACATTAAAAGAAGTACCGAACGATGCGGTAGTTACGAGTCACAGGTTAATGCTGAGAGCCGGAATGATAAGAATGCTTTCGGCAGGTATATATTCTTTTTTGCCGCTGGGTTACAGGGTAATAAGAAAAATATCCGATATTATCAGGGAAGAAATGAACGCAATCGGCGGACAGGAATTTCATTTTCCCGGACTTAATCCGAAAGAAATATGGGAACAAACCGGACGCGTCGAAGCATTCGGAGATATTTTATTTCAGATAAAAAACAGGGAATATGTACTTGCTCCGACCCACGAAGAAATTGTAGCGGCAACCGCTAAAAATCATATTCAATCCTATAAAGATCTTCCGCAGATATGGTATCAGATTCAAACAAAATACAGAAACGAAGCCAGACCGAGAAGCGGTGTAATAAGAGGCAGACAATTTTTAATGAAAGATGCCTACACACTTGATGCCACCCTTGAAGGACTCGACAAAGGTTATATGCTTCACGATAAAGCTTACAGAAATATTTTTGACAGATGCGGATTAGACTATTTTGTGGTTGGTGCTTCCAGCGGAGCGATGGGCGGTTCCGGTTCCGAAGAGTTTATGGTAAAATCAGATGCAGGTGAAGATACTGTTGCTCATTGTACCGAATGCGGTTATGCGGCTAATCTTGAAGTTGCCGCCTCAAAAATTGATCCTAAAAAACGTGATGACAACAGCGAAGATGTGAAAGAAATTTCAACCCCCAATGTAAAAACCATTAATGAGCTTTGCGAGTTTTTAAAAATTGACGAAACCCAATGCGCTAAATCAAGAGTTTACATTGCCGACGAAAAACCCGTTTTGGTTTTAATGCTCGGCAACGACGAAGTAAACGAAACAAAGCTTCAAAAAGAATTGGGCGGAAATCTTCGCCCTGCTCATCCCGAAGAACTGGAAGAAATAACCGGCGCAGATGCGGGTTCGATTGGTCCCATTGGATTTAACGGCAGAATAATAGCCGATAACAGATTGAAAGATGCCAATAACCTTTACAGCGGTGCAAATAAAAATGATTATCACCTCGGCGGGATTGACTTAAAAAGAGACGTAAAGGAAATAGAATATTTTGACCTTCGGTTGGTTTCTTTAGGCGAAGGTTGCCCTAATTGCGATAAAAAATTGGATGTTTTTACCGCAATAGAATTGGGTCACATTTTCAAGCTCGGAACAAAATATTCCGAAGCCTTAGGCGCAACATTCTTAGACGAAGAAGGAAACGAAAAACCGATAATAATGGGAAGCTACGGAATCGGCGTGGAGCGCGTTATGGCGTGCTATATTGAACAGCACAACGATGAAAACGGAATAATATGGGATAAAACTCTTGCCCCGTTTCAGGTTCATTTAATGGGACTCAATATGAAAAACGAAGATGTTGCAAAAACTTCGGAATCCATTTACGAAAAACTTACATCCGAAAATATCGAAGTATTATTTGACGACAGAATTGATGCTCAAGCCGGTTACAAATTTAAAGAAGCCGATTTATTGGGGATGCCCGTACAGGTAATTGTAGGCAACAAAAAATTAAAAGAAAATAAAGTTGAACTAAAACTTCGTGCAACCGGTGAAAGAATTGATGTAAGTACTGATGAACTTATTTCTAAAGTGCCGGAATTGTTAAGATGAAATATTTTTTTAATTTCAAAATGTTGTACGGTTGAAAGAAGAAATTAAAAAGAAAATACCTTTTAAATATTAAGTTTTGTTCTCCGTGAGTTTAACAAATCCATATATTTTTCTTTCATTGTATTAGATAAGAAACTGATTTTGATAAGTTCTTCCCATTTTGATTGTACTTTTTTAATTTCTTCGATTATTTGACTTATTACATTTTCATTTAATTGTAATCTTTCCTTTCCCCAATATTTGATTAAAACTTTAGAAGTTAAATTACTCTTCTTACCGGATATTGGCAGCGCAATTTCTTCCGTAACATTCTTTGAAGCTATTGTAGTATTTAATAAATCATAAGCTGGTGATAATTCGATTTTATTGTCCCTGCTTATTATAGAGTAATTTTTTAAATGCATATCCTCATTACCGATAAGATAATTAAATAATGTTAGTCTGAATAATTTTATCTTTTCCAGTAGCGGGAAGGTACAATGACGTTCCAGTAAAGGAATTATCTTTTCCATGCTGAAATCATATTTCGTTTCTCTCGATTTGCCTGCCAACTGTGCAAAATCTTCGAGTGATAATTTTTTATTTTTCCCATACCTGTCAAATCTTTTTATGAAATATGTAAATCTGCCATCTATTGAATAGGCTAACCCGTGAAGAGGAATTTCAATGCCAATAAGCTTCGCAAGTCTCATCGTCAGGTCTTCGTTTTCAGGTAATTCAGGATAAAAATTATTTTGGGGTTTAAGAATATACACACCGTCACGATCTACTATTTCGAATCTCTCTTCCCTTATTCTTAGTTTTGCGCTTAGTTTAGGCTGCACTCCCTGTATTGACATTTTAACAGCCCTGGTAGCGGCTTCTTTTAACTGCTCTTCTTGTGTTAGTGAGAGATCGTTCAATTTTTTTAGTTTAGAAGACAATAATTTTAATCCCTTTGCAGAGTATTTTTTATTACCACAGGGTTCGTATGTAATAGGACAAATATTCATTCTGTTTCCTCAACTGTAACTGACCCCACAAGGTCTTTACCTGTAATTATTAATAATGATAAATAATCGTCTCGATCTGTTTTTGTTTGACGGATTAAAGCATCGAGTTGAATTCCTTCGGGTAATAAACCTTCAAAAAAAGGAGGGAATTGCTGAAACTCATATTCTTCTTTATCCTTAGGCATTGTTAAAGAAACAGGGGCTCCTTTATATTCATCATTATAAATAAATTTATATAATTTATTTTTTTCGAATTCTATCAAATCTCCGGCATATTCCCCGAAGTTGAAAACTTTAACTTTCCTCATTATTTTTCTCCATCAAATGCATTAGCGGACTATTTAATTTTATTTTAATATTAAGTGCAGAAATAATTTTTAATAGAGTCTTTAACTGTACTGTCTCTTTTCCTTTTTCAATATCAAAAACTGCTGTTTTTCCTACTCCTGCTATATCTGCCAACTGCTTTTGTGTTAATCCGCTTTTTTTTCTGTGGAAATAAATTATTTTCCCTATTAATTTTGAGTCCATATATTTGCTGTTATAACAGTAATTTATTTAAGATATCAGATAAATTATATAAAATATTTGATAGAATCAAGATTATTACCGTCTTAACAGTAATAACTATCGAGTATTAGAAAAACCATAATCAAACCTACTATAATTGACTATATTTACTGTTATAACAGTAAATATAACTTGCTTAATATTAATTGAAAATGAGGACTCTTTTTTAACTTTCATCTTTCTTATGTTAACGTAAATAAATGCATTGCATAAGATTGTAGAAGTGTTAATTCAATAGGAAATAATTATTTTGTACTTATGAAAGGAAAACTTTACATAGTCTCAACTCCAATCGGTAATTGGGATGATATAACAATAAGAGCTTTAAATACATTAAAAGAAGTAGATTTCATTATTTGCGAAGAATATAAAGAGGCACGAAGATTACTTTCGCATTATGAAATTAAAAAAGAACTATTCGCACTTAACGAGCATAACGAAAACAAAGTAGCAGATGAATTGCTGCTGAAAATTGTTTCCGGTGAATCCGCTGCATTAATTTCGGATTGCGGAACACCGTTATTTTCGGACCCCGGACACCTTTTGATCGAGCTTTTAATCTCACAGAATATTGATATTATTCCCGTGCCGGGTGCCAATTCACTTCTTCCGGCTTTAATTGGTTCTAATTTTGATTTTGAGAAGTTCTATTACTACGGATGGCTGTCACCAAAAAAAGAAATAAGAAGACAACAGCTTCATAAATTGAAATTTATAAATGAAGTAATCGTTATTCTCGATACACCTTACAGATTAAAAAGTTTGATGACCGATATTGTGAAAGTGCTGGGCAAAAACATACCCGTTGTTGTTGCTTTTCAACTGACGATGAAGGGCGAAAAATTTTACAGAGGTCCGGCTGAAAAAATATTAAAACAAGTTGAAACCAAAAATTTAAAAGGTGAATTTGTGCTTATAGTTAATAATAAAACGAAAAGGAGATAGTCGGAATTCACTAATATTTAATGGGGTTATAGAACACGGATTCCGCGGATTTTGCTGATTAACGCGGATGAACGATTCGCTAAAATTTGCTTAATCTTCCGGCTACCCGCGTTCCATTTGTTCTTAGAGTTGAGCAAAGCAGCGTTATAAAATAATTTAATAATTGAGGTGTTAATGAGCAAAACTATCGAACAATGGTTTGAAGAATACGGGGAAAGTCATCAAAATCCGACAAACAAAAGGATACATTTCGTCTGTGTTCCGACAATATTTTTCAGTTTGATCGGTTTGTTTTCTTATGTATCAATATCGTCTTTAACCGATAATTTAAATTCGGGTTATGCTTTTTTTATTAGTTTGGCTTCCGTTATAATAATTTTAATCCTTGTTTTTTATATTCGTCTATCCTTATCAATTGCAATCGGAATGCTGATTGTATCGCTTATTTCTCTCTTGTTTAACTATTTGATTTACACTTCCGGTATAATTCCTCTTTGGCTTTTTTCTTCCATTATATTTGTTTTAGCTTGGTTCGGACAATTTTACGGGCACAAAGTGGAAGGTAAAAAACCCTCTTTTTTTACAGATGTTCAATTTCTTTTAATCGGTCCGGCTTGGATTTTAAGTTTTGTTTATAAAAAGACCGGTTTGAAATTATAGTGATTTCCATCCATGTAAATTCCATTGATTTAGTTTTAACTTTATAATAAATTCATCACCAATTACAGCCGTTTCCCAAAATTAAAATCTAATATTTTTATTACAGGAATTTTATGAAAAAGTATTCTCTAATTATTTTGTTGCTAACACTATTTATTTCTTCATTATCGTACTCACAATCAAAACCGAAGATTGCATACGTGCTTTCAATGAGTGAACCGTATACCCATTACTTTGAAGTTGAAATTAAAGTAAATGAATACGACAAAGATGTAATAGAATTTTTAATGCCCGTTTGGGCACCGGGTTCTTATTTGGTAAGAGAGTTTTCTAAAAATGTGGAATTCTTTCGTGCTTACGACGACAAAAACAATCCGTTACTATTTGAAAAAACCAACAAATACACTTGGAAGGTTTATTTAAATAAATCGAGATCCATTAGAGTTAAATATAAAGTTTACGCTTTTGAATTATCCGTAAGAACAAGTTTTATTGATGCATCGCACGGTTACTTAAACGGCTCCAGCATATTTATGTACATAAAAGGAATGAAAGATATTCCTTCTACACTAAAAATAATTCCGTTTAAGGATTGGAAAAAAGTAAGCACGGGTTTAACTCCGATTAAAGGAAAGTACCGGGAATATTCCGTACCGAATTACGATATATTGGTGGACTCGCCTATTGAAATAGGCAACCAGGATGTTTACAGATTTACCGCGGCAGGCATTCCTCACAATATTGTTATGTACGGCGAGGGAAATTATAATATTGACTCGCTCAAAATACAAATGGCGCAAATAGTTGAAACCGCTACCGAAATATTCGGTGAAAATCCTAATAAAGAATATACTTTTATCGTTCATAATTTAGGCAATAGAGGCGGCGGGCTGGAACATCTGAATTCGACAACACTCCAATTCAGAAGATGGGCATACGATACGGAAAACAGGTCTAAAAGTTTTTTGGGTTTGGTTGCCCACGAGTATTTTCATCTTTGGAATGTAAAAAGAATCAGACCGCTTCAATTAGGACCGTTTGATTACCAAAAAGAAAATTATACAAAGCTGCTTTGGGAAATGGAAGGAGTTACAACATACTATGGAAGTCAAATTCTACTAAGAGCAGGTTTTTTTTCACCCGAACAATATCTTAGCAGGGTATCCCGATCAATATCCTCTTTGGAAAACCGTCCGGGAAACAAAGTACAATCCGCAGCAATGTCAAGTTTTGACACCTGGATAAAATTTTACCGAAGGAATGAAAACAGTTATAATACCGAAATATCTTATTACACAAAAGGTTCTGTTTTGGGTATGCTTCTCGATTTGGAAATAATAAACAACACAAACGGAAAGAAAAGTTACGATGACGTTCTTCGTCTTCTTTATAACAAGTACTACAAAAAATTAAAACGCGGTTTTACAGAAAGCGAATATAAAGAGGCGGTTGAAGAAATCGCGGGTAAAAATCTTGATAACTTCTTCGGCAGTTACGTTAACGGGACAAAGGAGATTAACTATAACAAATATTTCGGCTATGCAGGTTTGCAATTAATTGATGAAGGGAAATCATTGACAAGGAAAGACCCTGGTTTTCAAACCAAATACAGAGAAAATAAACTGATCGTTACCGGGGTTGTTTCCGGAACACCGGCATACAACAACGGCATAAACGTAAACGACGAAATTATAGCCGTTAACAACTACAGAGTCGACAAGAAATTACTTGATAAATTAATAAAAGAATATCCCGTTGGATCGGTTTTGGATTTTCTTCTTTCACGGGACGGAATACTTTTAAATATTAAAGTGAAATTACTGAACAACCCGGTGAAAAATTTTGTTTTTGAAGAAGTAGATGAACCCACGGATAAACAGGTTTTAGTCTATAATAAATGGCTGAGAATAAAGTAAAAGGTAAAAGTAAAATGGAAAAATTAAAAAGTGTTTTTATAATTTTTATAACAATCTTTATCCTTTCTGCTTTGAATGTAAATTCCGAAGAAATTGCACAGAACAATAATCTGCGGAAAGCTACTTTTGCCGGAGGCTGTTTCTGGTGTATGGAACCTCCTTTTGAAAAATTGGAAGGAGTTACGGAAGTAATTTCAGGTTATACCGGAGGAAAAGTAAAAGATCCTTCTTATCGTCAAGTCTCATCCGGCGGTACGGGTCATTACGAATCGGTTCAAGTTACATACAACCCGGCTAAAATTTCTTACCGGAAATTACTTGATGTTTTTTGGAGGCAAATAGATCCCACGGACGGCGGCGGACAGTTTGTTGACAGAGGACAACAATATGCATCTGCAATTTTTTACCATAATGAAAAACAAAAAGAAGAAGCCGAAAAATCGAAAGAAGAATTGAATAGATCAGGCAGGTATAACTTTCCGATAGTGACAAAAATTTTACCTGCCAAAACTTTTTACAAAGCCGAAGCATATCATCAGGATTATTACAAAAAAAACCCTTTAAATTATAAAAGATACCGCAGCGGTTCGGGGCGTGACCAATATCTGAATAAAATTTGGGGAGATAAAAGAAAGAACGAAATAAAAAACAAATTAAAGACAGGATTTAAAATGCCTTCAAAGGAAGAACTCAAAAATAAATTAACTCCTTTACAGTACGAAGTCACTCAAAACGGTGCAACTGAGTTGTCGTTCAACAATAAATATTGGAACAACAAAAAAGAAGGAATTTACGTTGATATTATTTCGGGTGAACCGTTGTTCAGTTCAACCGACAAATTTGTTTCGGGTTCCGGATGGCCTTCTTTTACCAAACCGATTGATAAAAACAATATTATTGAAAACACCGACACAAAATTCGGTATGGTAAGAATTGAACTTAAAAGTAAAAAAGCAAAATCGCATTTAGGTCATGTTTTTAACGACGGTCCTGCGCCGACAGGATTGAGATACTGTATAAATTCGGCTGCTCTTCGATTTATCCCGAAAGAAGACCTTGAAAAAGAAGGCTACGTAAAATACGCTTATTTGTTTGAAAAGAAATAGCTTTATCGAGTCATCCGAAAAATTCAG
>CAZAOG010000125.1:0-7898 GCA_964486645.1 uncultured Ignavibacteriaceae bacterium
AACCTTCAAGGTTTTCTATAACCTTGAAGGTTTTTTTATTTTAAAATAATCTCATTAAAATTAACTATAAACATTTTAAAAATTAAAATAGGGCAATAATGAAAAAAATAATTTTTATAAGTCTTATAATTATTTGTAATTCATTTTCAACATTCGCTTTACCTGGTTACCCGGCTAAAGAAGATTCTACAAAGCAAACAAAAACAGTGAAAAAAGAAAATTTATTGGCAACAAATACTATTAATTTAGAACAAACCATTGATAGTCTCCAATATGTTCCCGGCAAAGTCAATATAGGGCTTGGGATTCAAATCAGAGGCGGAATAAAATTTCCTGAATCTTCATCTTATTCTTTTGCTACAAAATATGGATTTTACGGAGGGATATCATTTATAATTCCTTTAAGTTACTCAATTGATTTACAACCTGAAATAAATTACTCAAACTCACCTTCTGAAAATATTGCTAATAATAATATAAGTACTAAAGAAATTGCTATTATGTTAGGTTACAAGTACTATTTAGAGAACTTTACAATAAAGTTAATTTCCGGTTTAGGAATTATATCAACATCCGGTGATTCATATAGTCCTAGTAATGAAAAATTACTCGCATTGAGTTTAGGAATTGGAATTAACAAAAAAATTTACTCTCGAATTTACGCAAGCTTTGAATTAAGGAAACAATGGTCGGCTTCTTTCAATACTGGTGGCGGTAATTCATTTAATCCTTTTATACTCAACTTGGGAATTATGTATATTATACCGAAAACAACAAACCAATAGGGGATTTGAACGGCTGTCACGGTACGGCCGTGACAGCCCTTAAATTTTAAACCAATCCTCAACGGGAATATTTTTACTGTTTATGTGGTAATATTCGTTAGTCTCATTGGAGTATTTATAATCCTTCTCCCAATCTTCAATATTTTCAACAATCTCTTTAATCGAATTAATTATAAAATACAGCTCGTCGTTTGTCATTGTGGGGTGGAGTGACATTCTAACCCAGCCGGGTTTTTCTGAAAAATCGCCGTGGTCAATTTTTTCCGTTATATGTTTTGATTGACAGAGTGTAACGTGAAGCAGGTAATGTCCGTATGTTCCAGCGCAGGAGCAGCCGCCTCTCATCTGTATGCCGAACCTGTCGTTTAAAAGTATAACTATTAAATTATAGTGAATATTGTCCACATAAAAAGAAACCGCACCGAGTCGTTCTTTTAAATTGCCTGCAAGTAAGTGAAGTCCGGGTATCTTCGGCATTTCTTCAAATACTATTTCAAGAAGTTCTTCTTCCCTTTTTAAAATATTATCAACGCCCATCTCTTCTTTCAGTTTGACGGCAAGAGCGGCTTTTATTGTCTGAAGAAATGCAGGCGTTCCGCCGTCTTCTCTTGCTTCAATGTTGTCTACAAATTTATGACCGCCCCAGGGGTTAGTCCAGTCAACCGTTCCTCCGCCCGGCTGGTCGGGAACGATGTTGTGATAAAGGTTTGAATCAAAAATTAACACGCCGGATGTTCCGGGACCGCCTAAAAATTTATGCGGCGAGAAAAATATTGCGTCCAATTTCATTTCGGGGTCTTCCGGGTGCATATCCATTTTTACGTAGGGAGCGGCGCATGCATAATCAATAAAACATAGTCCGCCGTTTTGATGCATAATTTTTGCCAATTCATAATACGGCGGAATTACGCCCGTAACGTTTGACGCCGCAGTAAAAGCACCGATTTTAAGCAAGCGGTTTTCAAATTTCTTTAAATGATTTTTTAAATCTTCAACGTCAACCCGTCCTTCGCCGTCGGGCGCAATAACTTCTACGTCCGCCAGCGATTCAATCCACGATGTTTGATTGGAGTGGTGTTCCATATGAGTTATAAAAACAACGGGCTTTTGTTCTTCGGGGAGTTTTACAAATTTTTGTATTTGCTCGGGCACTCTAAGCCCCAATATTCTTTGAAACTTATTAACCACGCCGGTCATCCCGGAACCTGCAGTAATTATTACGTCATCTTTACAAGCGTTAACATGTTCTTTTATAATTTTGTGGGCAAGATGATACGCGTGAGTCATTGTGGTGCCCGTTACGCTGGATTCCGAATGGGTGTTGCCGACAAACGGACCGAACATTTCGGAAAGTTTCCGTTCTATCGGTTTATAGAGTCTGCCGCTGGCAATCCAATCGGCATAAATAATTTTTTTTTCACCGTATGGAGTTGTAAAAGTCTGATTATATCCTACGGTGTTCTCTCTGTATTTCTTAAAGTATTCTTCTAAATTATTCATCAATTTTATTATCTAATTTTACATTGTATAATTAATTAGAATGAATGAATGGTTGAATGGATGTAGGGCTGTATGAATTAATGTTAGAATTTTAACTCACAACCATTCATCCATTCATCCATTCATTTTTCAAATGTTTATATCTTAAATATAACAAATTTCATTTTTCAAATTTATGTAAAATCTCTTTTAATTATTTTTTTTAATTTCTTTTAGAATTGCTATTTTAAGTACCAAATACACAATTCGTTTAATTCATAAAAATTATATATGAAATATATTATAGGCGTCGATGCAGGAGGTACAAAAACAGAGTGCATAATTGCAGATGCCGACGGAAATATTTTGTCGGAGGTGACTACATTAGGCGGTAATCCTTTGATAATAGGAATTGGTAAATCGGCGGAAAACATCCTGACGGCGATAAACGAATGCAATAAAAAAATTAAAGTAAATTATGATGAAGTGAGTATTGCGGTAATCGGTTCTGCAGGAACGGGCAGAAAAGAAGATGCGGATAAATTGCTGAATGAATTAAAAAGAACTTCAAATATTAGAAACATAAAAGTTACAACCGACGCAAATATTGCCTTGGAAGGAGCTTTTTCGGGCAGTCCGGGGTGTATTTTAATTGCAGGAACAGGTTCGATAATTTATGGTAAGGACGAAAGGGGAAAATTACATCGTGTTGG
This sequence comes from uncultured Ignavibacteriaceae bacterium, assembly GCA_964486645.1. Lineage (GTDB taxonomy): Bacteria > Bacteroidota > Ignavibacteria > Ignavibacteriales > Ignavibacteriaceae. Next base: position 2,978 of record CAZAOG010000125.1, read on the forward strand.
CGGATTCGGCAGTATCATCGGAGATCAGGGCGGAGGATATTCGATCGGCAGAAAGGGTTTAACGGCAGTTTCAAAAGAACTTGACGGAAGGGGAAATAAAACCCTGTTAACCGAATTGGTAAAAGAAAAATTCAACATAAAAAATTTTGACGGGCTGATTGCAGGTGTTTATAACAAAAATTTACCCGTTCCGGATGCAGCACCGTTGGTAATACAAGCTGCCGAACAGGATGATGAAGCGGCAATAAAAATTTTAAATGATGAGTCGTGTGAATTGATTGAACATATTATTGCAATTAAGAAAAAATTGAAATTAGAAAAATTGAAACTCGCCTTTTCGGGTTCATTAATCGGCAACAAAAATTATTATTCAAATCTTTTAAGAAAGAGAATAAAAGAAGAGCTTAAATTTGTCGAGGTAACCGAAGCCGAAAACTCACCTGCTGCGGGAGCGGTTCTATTGGCAAAAAAATATCTTACGGATAATAAATGACCCGGGGGCAAAATAAAAAACAAGCGTGGAAATGGGTGCCGTCTTTATATTTTGCAGAGGGACTGCCTTATATTGTTGTAATGTCTGCTTCCGTAATTATGTACAAAAGGCTCGGTGTGTCAAATACCGATATCGCCCTTTACACAAGCTGGTTGTACCTGCCGTGGGTAATTAAGCCGTTTTGGAGTCCCGTTGTTGATATTCTAAAAACCAAAAGATGGTGGATAATTACAATGCAGCTTTTATTGGGTGCAGGCTTTGCCGGAGTTGCACTTACGATTCCCACAACCGATTTTTTTAAATATTCGCTCGCTTTTCTTTGGCTTGTCGCTTTCAGCTCGGCAACACACGATATTTCCATAGACGGGTTTTACATGCTCGCTCTTTCAAAACACAACCAGGCTTGGTTTGTGGGTATAAGGAACACAGCCTACCGTTTCGCAATGATTTTCGGACAGGGACTGCTTATAATTTTTGCGGGATTTTTGGAAACGAGTAATTTAAATGTTTCGGGCAAAATATCTTTTGCCTGGATGATAACTTTTTTTGTTTTAGCCGGATTGTTTATTCTTTTCTTTTTATACCACAATTATGTTTTGCCGAGACCCGAAAAAGACCGAGTAAAAAGAGAATTGACGTTTCAACTTTTTTCAAAAGAATTTCTTCAAACTTTTGTTCTTTTCTTTAAAAAGAAACAAATAACCGTAATCTTACTTTTCATTTTATTTTACAGATTGGGCGAAGGACAGCTTGCTAAAATTGCGGCACCTTTTCTGTTGGATTCAAGAAATGCCGGCGGATTGGCGCTGACAACCTCGCAAGTCGGTTTCGCATACGGAACGGTTGGTGTCATTGCTTTAATAATCGGCGGACTGCTTGGCGGGTTTGTCACCGCCAAGCATGGACTTAAATTCTGGATTTGGTGGATGCTTGCCGCAATAAATCTGCCGGACCTTGTTTATGTGTTTTTATCATACACGCAAACAACAAGTCTGATTTTAATAAATTCCGCCATTGCAGTCGAACAGTTCGGTTACGGTTTCGGATTTACCGCTTTTTTATTGTATTTAATTTACATCTCCGAAGGAAAATACAAAACCGCATATTATGCTATAGCTACGGGACTAATGGCGCTGGGAATGATGATACCCGGAATGATTAGCGGGTGGCTGCAGGAAATGATAGGATACAATCAATTTTTTATTTGGGTTACCGTTTCTACTGTTCCGGCTTTTATTATTGCTGTATTTTTAGATATTGATCCGGAATTTGGAAAGAAAACAAACATAGAGTAATTATGAAATTAACAATTAAAATTTACGAAACTATTTTTCTGTTCATTATTGTGTTGTCGAATCCTTCCTTCGGTCAAAGTACCCGAATAAATTTTTCGAATGTGGATAAATTAATCGAACAGGCAATTGCGGACAGCGTTTTCCCCGGTGCTGTATTGCTGATTTCAAAAGAAGGAAAAACAATTTATAAAAATGCTTACGGTAATTATACTTATGATAAACATTCGTCAAAAGTAACTTTAAATACAATTTATGATTTGGCATCGCTTACAAAAATAGTCGCCACAACTACCGCCGCCATGATCTGCATCGATGAAAACCTGTTTCAACTGAATGACAAAGTAATAAATTATATACCTGAGTTCGATAATAACGGTAAAGGAAAAATAACAATTAAAAATTTACTGATGCACAACAGCGGATTACCGGCGTATAAAAGATTTTATAAACTCTATTCAAATGCCGATGATGTAATTACCGATATTTACAACACCAAGCTTGTTTATAAGACCGGGACCAAAACCGTTTATTCCGATTTGGGAATGATAGTACTTCAGAAAATTATTGAAAAAGTTACCGGTAAAAGTTTGGATGAATTTTCGGAAGAAAAAATATTTAAACCGTTAATGATGAAACGAACTATGTTTAACCCGCCGGATTCAATTAAAAATGAAATAGCACCCACGGAATTTGACGACTATTGGAGACACAAACAACTGCAGGGAGAAGTCCACGACGAAACCGCATCACAGCTAAACGGTGTATCGGGTAACGCCGGACTTTTTTCAACCGCAGGTGATCTGGCTGAATTTTTGAAAATGATTCTTCAAAAAGGCGTGTTCAATAATAAAAGAATTATTAAAAGTAATACCGTGAAACTTTTTACCAAAAAACAGCCGGATTCCGAAAGAGCTTTGGGATGGGATATTAAATCTCCTGAAAAATCTTCTGCCGGCAACTTCTTTTCACCCCAATCATTCGGACACACGGGCTACACGGGTACATCGTTTTGGGTTGATCCGATAAAAAAAGTGTTTGTCGTTTTTCTTACAAACAGAGTCTATCCTACAAGAAGGAACAGGAAAATTATTAAATTCAGACCGAAGCTGCACGATGAAATAATAAGATCGATTTATAAAAATAGAATCTGATAAATTAGTAAAATACTAAAGAATATAAGTATAGATGTATGGATGGATGGATGGATGGATGAATGGAATGGATGAAATTGATTTAAATATATAAGATAGAAAATTCTAATATTCTTTACATACAGTCATACATCCAAAAAGAGTAACGGAACCAAACAGTAACAATGAAAATCATTAATAAAAATAAATTTCTTTTTTTGTGGATAATAGTGATATTTTCCTTTTTTTATTTTTCGATGATAACACCTTCCGGTAAAAACAAATCAAAGAACACCCGTATTTACCCGGAAGTTTTTAGTTTAAACAATGCCGACAAGGACTGGGTTGAACGTAAATTGAATAGTTTGACAACAAAGGAAAAAGTTGCCCAAATGGTTATGCCCTGGGTGATGGGTTTTAACAGAACTGCGGACACGCTTGAAAGAGTAAGGATCAGGAAATTAATCAAAGAGCTGAAAGTCGGAGGCTTTGCTTTCTTTCAGGGTGACATTAACAACGAGAGACAGGATATAATAGATATGCAGATTATGTCCGATATTCCCCTTTTGATTGCATCCGATTTTGAGAACGGTTTGGGTATGCGACTTACCGACGGCAATACGTTTCCTTACAACATGGCGGTAGCCGCCACGGGCGATACGTCGCTTGCTTTCAATATGGGAAAAGCGATAGCGAGAGAAGCAAGAGCGCTGGGAGTTAATCAAAATTTTGCGCCTGTTGCCGATATAAATGATAATCCGGATAACCCTGTCATCGGCATTCGTTCATTCTCAAGCAGAAAAGAGATAGTATCTAAATTCACAAAAGCTTTTATTAACGGGTCTTACTTGGGCGGAATTATTTCAACCGTAAAACATTTTCCGGGTCACGGCAACACAATAATAGATTCGCATATCGATCTGCCGAAAATAAGCAAGACAAAAGAGGAATTATTTAATAATGAACTTTTACCCTTTATAAGCGCAATTAATAGCGGTGTTCAATCAATAATGATAGGTCATTTGAATGTACCTGCTTTACAGAAAGATACATTGCTGCCGGCATCTCTTTCGTATGAATTGGTTACAAATCTTTTGAAAAAAAGACTCGGCTTTAACGGATTGATAGTAACCGATGCAATGCGGATGCAGGCTTTGGCCAAATACTATTCGGTTGCCGAAGCCGCGGTAATGGCGGTAAAAGCCGGGAACGATATCATACTTATGTCGCCGGATGTTAAAGTTGTAATTGATGCAGTTTCAAACGCCGTTTTCTCAAACGAAATAAGCGAAGAAAGAATAAACGAAAGCGTCAGGAAAATACTTTCGGCAAAAAGATGGATAAAAAATACCGAACCGAAGTGGGATATTTTTCAGAACAGTAACTCATATCCCCCGCATTTAAAACTTGCTCAAAAAATTGCGGATAGATCCGTAACCCTTGTAAAAAACAGTAGAAAGATTATTCCCGTTAAAACTTCACGATACAAAAGAGTTGTATCCGTCGCTTTCTCTTATGGAATTGAAAAAGATTCCGTGCTGACTTTTAACAAAATGATTTCCAAGAAATTTTTAAGTGTAAAAACCGTTATACTTAACAAAAAAAGCAGAAGGAAAGATTATTCAAAAGCATATTATTACGTAAGAAAAGCTCAGCTTATATTTCTTCCGTATTTTTTGCGCCCGCAATCCGACGAAAGATCAAAGAAACTTTACAAAAAATATTTAAAATTTATAAAAAAAATAATGAGACTGAGAACCCCGTCCGTTTTAATTGACTTCGGCAATCCGTACATTATTTCCGCTCTGCCGCAAACAAAAACTTATATATCCGCATATAACGATGTTGAGGTTTCTCAAATAGCTACCGTAAAAGCCATATTGGGTAAAATTTCCATAAGAGGTTCACTGCCCATAACAATTCCGAAAACCAAATATAAATTCGGTTACGGATTAAAAATTTACAGCAATTAAGAGCCAAAATTAAAATTACCCAAAAACAAC
>CAZAOG010000126.1:0-7891 GCA_964486645.1 uncultured Ignavibacteriaceae bacterium
ATTAAAATTTTAAAAATGAAAATAAAAGAACCGTTGTTTCCTTATATAAACCCTGATTCCAAGTATATTATCAAAAATGGTGATTCTCAAAAATTAATTAAGAATATAGAACCAAATAAGTTTGATTTAATAATTACCTCACCACCTTATAATGTAGGTAAATCTTATGAAACGAAAACTTCTATTGAAAAATATCTTGAAACTCAAGAACAAATAATTTTAGAATTAATTCGTGTTTTATCTGAACGCGGAAGTATTTGCTGGCAAGTAGGCAACTACATAAAAAAAGGGGAGGTTTTTCCATTAGATATTTTCTATTATAATATTTTCAAAAAACATGGACTAAAACTTAGAAATAGAATAATATGGCATTTTGGACATGGATTACACGCTTCGAAAAGATTTTCTGGTAGGTATGAAACTATCTTATGGTTTACTAAATCAGATAATTACATTTTTAATCTCGATGATGTTAGAATTCCTTCAAAATACCCTGGGAAAAGACACTTTAAAGGTCCGAAAAAAGGACAATTATCCGGAAACCCTAAGGGTAAAAACCCTTCTGATATATGGGAAATTGTTATAAAAGATTGGGAACAAGAACTTTGGAATATACCAAATGTAAAATCAAATCATCCTGAAAAAACTGAACACCCTTGTCAATATCCCGTGGAATTAGTTGAAAGATGTATTCTTGCTTTAACTAATAATGATAGTTGGATTCTAGATCCATACGCCGGAGTTGGATCAACAATTATAGCCGCCTTAAAAAATAATAGAAATGTAATAGGAATAGAAAAAGAAGAAAAATACTTTAAAATTATAAATGAAAGAATCAGTAAATTAAAAGAGGGTAAATTAAAACTAAGACCTATTAATAAACCAATACATGTACCCAAACCTACAGACATTGTTGCTCAGAAACCTGCTGAATGGTCACAAGGATATTTTAATATACAAACTGGAAAAACATGAAAATAGCTAATAAATATTCTCATTTGAATGGTGAAGAATATTTTATAGTTCACCACAAAAAACTTTACAATGAAATAAAAGAAACTATAATCTCTATAAATGCCAATGAATTACTGAATAAAATAAGTAAAGAAAAAACTAAAAAAGGTAAAATGCTTTATAGCCCTATTGATCTAAATAAAGCGTTTCATTCTAAATTTTCTAAATTAGGTTGGGCCGAGCAAAGATATAATTACTATATTACTTTGAACAGAGAACTTATGGAACAAAGCATTCTCTTACCAACAAATGAACAAAAGAAATTTTTAATCGATAATGGAGAAAAAGAACCAATATTTAGTTATAATCAAACAGATTTTGTGAAGAATAAAATTGCCATTGAAGTTCAATTCGGTAAATATTCTTTTGTTGCTTATGATTTATTTGTAAAGCATATGTTATTTTACTCAGGAGGGATTATAAATTTAGGCATAGAAATTTTACCAACTAAAAATATGCAAAGTAAAATGTCATCCGGAATCGCTTATTTCGAAGGTGAAGTTTATAATGTTATGAGACAAGGTAGAAATAGCCCTCCGGTGCCTTTATTAATTTTAGGTATTGAATAGTAAAAAAAATTATTTTCTCTTAAGAACTTTATACCCTTTCGGTATTTCAAATTTATTTTGCGGAAGATTTCCTTCATCTATAGAAATTACTTCATATCTTACCGTCACTCCGTTTTCAGTTATCTCAGCTTTTAATACGGCTCCTTCATCTATTCCGAACGAAAGCGGAACCGGAGCAATTACCCTTTTCCGTTTTGTTTGAAAATCATACTGCGTTTTGGGAAAGTTAAGATTATCAGCCACCCATATTTTTGCCTTTGCTCCTTTTCTTACAAAACCTGATTTAACCAGATTATAAACCGTTGTTTTATAACCTAAAATATTTTCAGTTATACCGGTTGTCTCAATTTTGTAATTAAATATATGCGGTAGTAGTTTTTTTACTTTTTCATCCGTCTTCGATAAATCGTTTACAACAACTTTAACTGCCTGTTTCTTTTTATGATTGAGATAATAACCAACGCCTGTTTTAATATTATAAATTACACTTCCCTCGTTAATTCCGTCAACTTCATCCTGTCTGTAATTTCCATCTCCCCAGTAGACGTTTATTTTGCTCGCTGCAAGCTTGAATAAATTTACCCCTTCTTTCTTGCCTTCGGCTTTTGCGGAATAAGTAATCTTGCCGTTAAAAACAATTTTATCATTTGGGATACTCCCGTTTTTATCTGCACTTGCGCTTCCGTTTAAAGAAAAAAAAGTAAAAAAGTATATTGCAAATGCTGCGGATGGAAATAAATGTTTTTTCATATATCTTCTTTTAAGTTGAATTGTAAATAATAAATAAAAGACGGTAATTTCCATAGGGCAAATGCACTATAACAAAATATTTTTATAAACATTCATAAATGCTTAAATTTTATTTTTGTAATTATATTAACATGAGGACCCATAATGAAAACAAAAATTTTTATAAGTGTTATAGTTTTACTTTCATCAATTAATTTGATCTTTGCCCAAGATAAAAAAAATGAAGAGATAACCGCGAAACAGGTTATTGAAAAATACATTACTGCAATAGGCGGCAGAGACAGTTTGGCAAATGTTAAAGATAAAACATCGGTCCTTAGAGGCTCTGTTTCGGGAATTGACGTAAGTATGGTTATTTACCAAAAATCACCCGACAAACTTTTGCAAGAAATAAATGCGGGTGCAGTTAACCAGGTAATAAAATACGATGGAAAAAAAGCCGTTATGACTATCGGTGAAAACAGCAGGGATTTAACCGGCTCGGTATTAGAAGGTCTTAAGTATGAAGCGATGCTTGATTTTATTTTAAACTTGGATAAGTTAAACGTCGGCTTAAAACTTTTGGGCAAAACAAAAGTTGATAAAAATGATGCTTATGAAATTGAGATGAAATTTCCTTCCGGAGAAGTTTGGAAATCGTTTTACGATATTAAATCCGGTTTAAAAGTAAAAAGTTCAAAAACTATAAACACCCCCCAAGGCTCCTTTACTCAAACAACGTACTACGGAAATTATAAGGCGGTAGGTGGTGTGAAATACCCTTTTAGTATAAAACAAACAATGGGTCCCCAATCTTTGGATTTTAAAGTAAGTTCGCTGAAAGTTAACACCGGTTTGAAGGACGATAAATTTAAAGTGGAATGAGTTTTTTATTTATGGATTTTTTTAACAATACCAATAACCTTAAAGATTTTTGGGGGTTTTAATATCATAGTATTGAATGTTTTTCTTCCTTTTTATCGGAACGTTTTATTTACTCACATTAATTTGAAAACGACGTAAAAATAGGCGCTTACAATCAGTGCGGAAATAAAATTAAAAACAAATCCGACACGAACCATTTTTTTGATCGGCACATACCGTGAGCCGAATACAATTGCATTTGGGGGCGTTGCAACCGGGAGCATAAAAGCACACGAAGCAGCAACCGTAGCCGGCAACATAATAAGTAAAGGAGACATTTTTAGTTCGATCGACAAAGCCGCAAATATGGGCAGCAGAGTTGTTGCCACTGCTGTGTTCGAGGTAAATTCCGTAAGAAAAGAAATGCTGATTGTTAACACAAACAACATGGGAAAAAAGGATAAACCTTGCAGAAAAACCAAATGTTGCCCCAAGTATTCGGCAAGACCGGTTTTTTGAATACCGTCTGCCAATGCAAATCCGCCGCCAAAAAGAATCAGAATATCCCAGGGTAGTTCCATTAAGTTTTTTAAGGTTAGAAGGTTTCTTATTTTATTATTATCTCTTACGGGTATGGTAAAAAGTAAAATAGCCATTCCGACGGCAATAGTGCTATCTTGAATTACATTTTGAAGACCAAATAGATTCGGCCAACCGCGAATAGTCACAAATCCCAATTGAATATCCGATCTGAATATCCACAATAATGCGGTGGTTACAAAAATCCACAAAACCCATTTCTGCGGAACGGTCATGGTTCCAAGTTCTTTTAACTTAGTTTTAAAATAGGATTTTTCTTTCATGACCGGTAAATCTTTTTTTCTTATTGCTATATGTGTTAGGTAAAACCATAAAGCAATGAAAAGAAGCACTACAAGGGGTATGGCATAAATCATCCAGCGGACAAAAGTTATTTCGGGCAGAGAAGGAAAATATTTTTCATATATTCCCGCAAACACTACGTTTGGCGGTGTACCAATTAAAGTGCCGATCCCGCCTATGCTTGCACTGTATGCAATACCCAACATTAAAATAGTTCCAAACCGATTTGGCGCGGCTGACCCGCCCGTTTTAGAATCATAAATTTGTCCTATTACCGCCAAACCGATAGGAAGCATCATAATTGCGGTTGCCGTGTTGCTGATCCACATAGAAAGTAAAGCGGTGGCTAACATAAATGCTAAAATCATGCGCCGGGCATTATTGCCAATGAGAGCAATTGTAAATAGGGCAAATCTTTTATGCAATTTCCATTCTTGCAAAGCGATGGCAATTATAAATCCGCCCATAAATAAAAAAACCAAATGATTGGAATAGTTCGGTGCAACTTCACCGGTTTTCATTATACCCAAAAGAGGATATAATGCAAGAGGTAATAATGAAGTAACGGCTAAAGGCAAAGCTTCACTCATCCACCAGATTGCCATAAGGAGAGTAATTGCAATCATATTTCTTTCCGAAACGTTAAGTGTGTCGGAAACGGGTATAAGTAAAGCAACGAAAAATAAAATAAGTCCCGACCAAAAACCCCAACGCCTTCGAAGAGTAGTAATTAATTTGGTAAATGGATTATATGAAAGTGCCATTTCCCTTCTTTATTTTTAAAGCACTTATTTTTGAGCAGCGAAATCTTAATAAGAATATAACAAATTAAATAAAAAAGAAGAAATATTTAAAATATCGATCAATAACAACTTTTCCCCCTAAAAGGTGTTTTCGTTAATAACATTGTTTGATTACAGTTCAAAATCGGTTCTTAAATTTGCATAATTGACTTCTTTTAGATTAGGCTAATTACTAAAAACTTACCTTTTATTATTGTGTTTCTTAACTTGCTTGTACTAAATATTAAAATATAAACAACACCATGCTTTCCACTAAAATATCGGTAATAGTTTTTGATTTGGGTAATGTCCTGCTTCCTTTTGACTATAATATTGCCGTAAATAAATTAAATGAAATTGAAGCCGGGCTCGGTGATAAATTTACAAACTTTTATCAAATTAACTATCGATTTCACAGATCATTCGAAAAAGGGGAATTAAGTGAAGATGATTTTATAAGTAAAATGCTTAATGCAATTAATTACAAAATTACGGCTGATGAGTTTTGTGAAATTTATTCAAGTGTGTTTAAAGAAAATAAAGAAGTAGCCGCGCTTCTTCCCAGGTTGAAAGAAAACTATAAACTGGTTCTGCTTTCCAATACTAATTCCATTCATCAAGAATACGGCTGGAAAAATTACGGCTTTCTTAAATACTTCGATAAGCTTATTCTCTCTCACGAAGCAGGTGCAGTAAAGCCTGAAAAAGAAATTTACAAATGTGTTGAAAACTTTACGAAAGAACCGGCAGCCCACCATATCTTTATTGATGACGTTCTTGAATATGTAAACGCAGCTAAAAAATTGGGGTGGGATGCAGTTCAATTTACCGACTACAATAACCTAACTACCGAATTAAAGAACAGAAAAATATTGTAAATTTAATTTGTGTTTACTCAGTATACAGAGTAAAAATACTCAAAGCAATGAGTAAAATTTACAACATACATCAGAATATTTTTAAGTTAATCATCTTTGGTTTCTAGATTGAAGTGTCTTTAACCTTTTAAAGTGAGATCATCTTTAAATTATCATTAATTCTAAATCAATAATTCTTATATTTCAAACCTATTTATTTAAAAGTAAAACTAATGGTGCTAAAATGAAAAAACTTAATTTATTTATTATTGCTTTCTTCGTTGTTGCTCTTATGGGATGCAGCGAACAAATCAAAAACACTAATGATACGGCAGCTCCGGATAACTTCAAATATCAAACCGAAAAATTTGCCGATCTAAGAATTTTACGTTATAAAGTTCCGGGTTTTAACGAGCTTTCCACTAAAGAAAAAAAGCTTGTTTATTATTTATATCAAGCCGCACTTTCAGGCAGAGATATTATTTACGATCAGAACTACAAATATAATTTAACGGTAAGAAGAACCCTTGAGGCAATCGTCAACAGTTTTAAAGGAAAACGCAGCGGCAAGGACTGGGATAATTTTATGGTTTACACAAAACGTGTTTGGTTCTCAAACGGTATCCATCATCATTATTCCAATAAAAAAATATTTCCTGCAATTTCCAAAAAGTACTTCGCTTCTTTAGTTAAAAACTCCGATACAAAACTTCTTCCTTTATCTAAAGGTGAAAGTACTTCTAAATTTTTAAAGAGAATAACAAATATAATTTTTAATCCCAAGGTTGCGCCCGAAATGGTTACGTTTGATGCTCGCGTTGACGTAATAAAAAATTCTGCGGTTAATTTTTATGAGGGCGTTACACAGAAAGAAGTAGAAAATTATTACAAAAAAGTCATTGATAAAAATGACCCGCATCCTATATCATACGGACTTAATTCAAAAATGATGAAGGTAAACGGAAAGATTGTGGAAAGGAAATGGAAGGTTGGCGGGATGTATTCACCGGCAATAGAAAAAATAGTTTATTGGCTGGAAAAAGCGGCCTCTGTTGCTGAAAATGATCTGCAAAAAAACACACTTCTTAAACTTGTTGAATACTACAAAACAGGTAATCTAAAAATATTTGACGAATACAATAAACTTTGGGTTAAAGACACGAAATCACGCGTTGACGCAGTTAACGGATACATTGAAGTATACAACGACCCTCTCGGTTACAGAGGTTATTATGAATCCGTTGTTTCAATTAAAGATTTGGAAGCAACAAAAAGAATAAAAGCAATTGCCGATAACGCACAGTGGTTCGAGGACAACTCGCCTATTGACAATAAATACAAAAAGAAAAACGTAGTCGGTATTTCCGCCAAAGTAATAACCGTTGTGGTTGAATCGGGCGGTACGTCACCTTCTACGCCAATAGGCATAAATTTACCGAACGCACCTTGGATAAGAAAAGAGTTCGGTTCAAAATCGGTTAATCTCGGTAATATTGTCCACGCATACAACAAATCGGGTTCAATTGAATCGTTGAAAGAGTTTTCATATACACCCGAAGAAGTAGAGCTTATAAAAAAATACGGCGCCATAGCCGATGATTTGGAAACCGATATGCACGAAGTAATAGGTCACGCATCCGGTCAACTGGCTCCGGGAGTGGATCCGCCAAAACAAACTCTGAAAAATTATGCATCGACAATTGAAGAGGCAAGAGCCGATCTCGTAGCGCTTTATTATCTTCCGGATGCAAAACTTGTGGAAATCGGTGTGGCTCCGAATAAGGATACTTATAAAGCGGAATATATAAAATACATCAAAAACGGTTTGATGCTTCAGCTTAGAAGAATTAAACCCGGAGAAAATATCGAGGAAGCTCATATGCGCAACAGACAAATGATTGCCGGCTGGGTTTATGAAAAAGGCAAAGACGAAAATGTAATTGAAAGAAAAATAAAGGACGGCAAGACTTATTTTATAATCAACGATTATAATAAATTACGTGCTTTGTTCGGAAGATTGTTAAACGAAATACAAAGAATTTCATCCGAAGGTGATTATAACGCAGCGAAAAATTTAGTTGAAACATACGGTGTGAAGGTGGATAAAGAACTTCACAAAGAAGTGTTGGCAAGATATAAAAGACTTAATCTTTCGCCTTACAGCGGTTTTATAAATCCCGTGCTTAAGCCTGTA
>CAZAOG010000127.1:0-7848 GCA_964486645.1 uncultured Ignavibacteriaceae bacterium
GAAAAGTTTCTTAAAAGCGGGAAAGGACGAGAACTTTTAGATAAGATGAATATTAAATAATGGGCGCGCCCGCCGTAGCTTCACCCGCCTCTGAGAGATACACCAGCCCCGAACGTGTTCTACGGGAATCTCAATGACTTCAATTATCTCAAATTAAGAATATTAATTCTTCTTCAACATCTACAAAAACACTTTATCAGCTGTTTTTCGTGCTGTTGGTTTGGAATGATAATTGCTTTCATCTCTTTGATATAAAAATAATAAGATTGGAGATTTCCATGCCGTTGTTTTTTATTATATACGGTTTCATTTTGCTTTTATCTTTTATGACAATGACTTTTTTGTTAATAAAAGCACCTTTGGGTTGGGAAGATGAAGTAGGCTTCCATACAAAACATAATGAGTTGAAAAAATAAGTATTAAATATTCACGCTAATATTTAGACTTATTATTCACCAAAAGGAAAATTACGGGCAAATATTGTAATTCGGATTCATACGATTTATAACTTGCAGATCATTTCTTGGTTTATTTTAAAATATTTTTTTCAAGCTTATTCATTTCTCTATTATAGAAATAATATTTAATATTGTTTTTTATTTTTAATTTCCCTTTAGATAAAATTTATTTCTTTCTTTTATAATTATAATAATAAAATGCACAAATCTGACAGAAAAATACTAATTGAACAATTGATTTCTAAAGGCATAACGGATAAAAATGTTTTAAAGGCAATGGGCGAAATCAAAAGAGAAAAATTTATTCCCGATGCCATAAAACATTACGCTTACAATGATGTAGCCTTGCCAATCGGACACGGACAAACAATCTCGCAACCTTATACCGTTGCTTTTATGACACAGTTACTTGAATTAAAACCTAAATCTAAAGTGCTGGAAATAGGCACAGGCTCCGGTTACCAGGCAGCATTGCTTTTTAATATGGGAATGAAAGTATTCAGCATCGAAAGAAATTTTAATATTTATTCCAAAACTTTGAAATTATTTGATAATCTAAGAATACGGGTTACCTGCAAATGCGGTGACGGAACGTTAGGCTGGAAAGAGCATTCGCCATTTGACGGTATTATAGTCACTGCCGGTTCACCGACTGTACCTGTAAAATTAAAAAAACAAATGGCAATCGACGGTAAAATGGTGGTTCCGGTAGGCGACAGAGAAACACAAATATTAAAAGTGATTACGAGAGAAGATGAAGAAACATTTTCAGAAAAAGATTATCCTCAATTTAAATTTGTTCCACTAATCGGAAGAGAGGGTTGGAAAGAAACATAAATGTTATTACCGGTCCCACGTGCTCTGGCAAAACGGAAGCAGGCATACTGCTTGCTGAAGCCTTGAACGGAGAAATCATATCTGCCGACAGCCGGCAAATCTATAAATACTTGGATATAGGAACGGCTAAACCCACACAAAAAGAATTGGAAAAAGTGAAACATCATTTTATAAGCGAACTTGAACCTGACGAAGTGTACAATGCGAGCACATTTGAACATGACGCTTTGATGAGGATAGAAGAAATTTATAAAAGAGGCAAACAACCGATAGTAGTAGGCGGCTCAGGTTTATATATTAAAGCTTTGGTAGAGGGGATAGTTGAAACTCCCGGAAGAGATGAAGAATTCAGAAAAGAGCTTTTGCTTGAAAAAGAAAAATACGGGAATGAATATCTTCTGCAAAAATTAAAAAAAATTGATCCGGAGAGTGCAGAAAAAATGCATCCGTCTTATTGGAAAAGAATTATAAGAGCATTGGAAGTGTACCATCTGACGGGCAAAAAATTAAGTCAATTTCATTCGGAACAAGACACAAACAGAAAATATAAATTCAACGAATATGTTTTAGATTGGCAGCGAGATGTTTTGTACAAAAACATTGAAACCCGTGTAGATAAAATGATCAAATCCGGTCTAATAGAAGAAGTAGAAGGTATATTAAGCAAAGGCTTTTCTAAAAATCTTAATTCCTTAAACACTGTCGGCTATAAAGAAATTATTTCTTATTTAGAAAACGAAATAACACCGGAAAGAGCGATTGAATTGATAAAACGAAATACACGAAGATTTGCAAAAAGACAGTTGACCTGGTTCAGAAACAATACGAACGCTGTTTGGCTTAGTATTGACAAAAGGAATGGTATAGATAAAGCAGCGGAAACCATTTTAAAAAGAAACTGATAATTTATTTCAAAATTGATAAAAATTAGATATATTTTATTAAGCATTTTTAGAATTATTAAATATTTTTATTTCTGATTCTTTAAACCGATTTATCTAACAAACCGGGGATTGATATGATTGGTATAATTGGTTACGGTTCCTACCTTCCGCGCTACCGAATTAAAGTGGAAGACATTGCCAAAGAATGGGGTTCGGACCCTGCCTCTATTAAAAGAGGATTAAAACTTTTCGAAAAAACCGTTCCCGGATTAGACGAAGACACAATAACAATTTCCGTTGAAGCCGCAAAGAACGCATTAAAACGTGCTCAAATAAATCCGAAGGAAATTGGTGCGGTATATATCGGCTCGGAGTCTCATCCGTACGCAGTTAAACCAAGCGGTACAATTTTAATAGACGCGCTCGGAATCGGACCCGATGTTCACGTTGCAAGTTATGAGTTTGCCTGCAAAGCGGGTACCGAAGCAATGTTTGTTGCTAACAGCTTAGTGAAAGCAGGTGAAGTTAAATACGCACTTGCCATCGGCGCTGATACATCGCAAGGAGCACCCGGAGATGCGCTTGAGTATTCGGCATCCGCCGGCGGTTCCGCTTTTATTTTCGGTGATGAAAATATCGTTGCCGAAATTCTATTCAGCAATTCGTATACTTCGGATACGCCTGACTTCTGGCGGAGAGAGCACGAGTTTTATCCGAGACACGCAGGAAGATTTACCGGAGAACCTGCTTACTTCAAACACGTAGTAAATGCGGGAAAATTACTTTTGGAAAAATCTGATATGAAACCGGAAGATTTTGAATATGCCGTTTTCCATATGCCTAACGGTAAGTTTCCGCAAGTGGCAGGTAAAAAGTTAGGTTTTACAGAAGAACAAATGAAAGCCGGCTGGATTGTTCCTTGGATGGGCAACACATATTCGGGTTCATCACCTACGGGGTTGTCCGCCGTTTTAGACGAAGCAAAACCGGGAGATAAAATTTTTATGGTTTCATTCGGTTCGGGTGCAGGCAGCGACGGATTCATTTTTAATGTAACGGATAAAATTCTTGACGTTCAGGATAAAGCACCTAAAGTAAGGGATATGCTGGACAACAATAAAATATATCTTGATTACGGTGAGTATGCAAAATTCAGAGAAAAAATAATTCTTAATGAGTAACCGAGGTAAAAATTATGAAAGATGTTGCTGTAATAGGAATAGGAATGACAAAATTCGGGGAGCTCTGGAATAAATCCATAAAGGATATTTTTGTTGAAGCTTCTCTTAAAGCAATTGAAAACGCTGGTGTTGACCATATAGATGCAATGTACGTCGGTGCGATGTCCAGCGGTCTGTTCGTCGGACAGGAACATATCGCGGCTGTTATGGCCGACTATCTCGGTATGGCGCCTGTTCCTTCAACACACGTCGAGTCTGCCTGTGCTTCGGGCGGTATGGCTTTTCGTCAGGCTTACCTTGATGTAGCTTCGGGCAATAGCGAAATAGTGCTTGCAGGCGGCGTTGAAAAGATGAACGACGGAGCAGACGTAACGGCTGCTCTTGCCACTGCAGCGGATCAGGAGTATGAAGTCTATAACGGAATTACTTTCCCCGGTCTTTATGCAATGATTGCTAATGCGCATATGCACGAATTTAACACCACCCAAGAACAACTTGCAGCGGTAGCCGTAAAAAATCATAATAACGGATTTAATAATCCGAATGCACAATTTAGAAGTAAGATTTCAATTGATACCGTACTTAATTCTACTATGGTTGCCGATCCGCTTCATTTATTGGATTGTTCGCCTGTAACTGACGGCGGTGCGGCCGTAATACTTTGCACGTTGGAAATGGCTAAAAATTTTACTGACAAAGCCGTAAAGGTTATAGCATCCACACAGGCATCGGATACAATATCTCTTTATGAGAGAGAAAGTTTTACCACATTGAAAGCCGTAACGACAGCAGCTGAGAAAGCCTACAAACAGGCTAACCTAAAACCGTCCGATATTGATTTTGCTGAAATACACGATTGTTTTACAATCTCGGAGATTGTTGTAAGTGAAGACTTGGGATTCTTTAATAAAGGGCAGGGCGGCAAAGCCGTTGAAGAAGGAAAAACTTCGATTGAAACAGGCGAAATTCCTATCAATACAAGCGGAGGGTTAAAATCCAAAGGTCATCCTGTAGGCGCTACGGGAATTGCGCAGATTATAGAACTTTATGAACAATTGACAAATCAAGCAGGGAAAAGACAGGTTGAAAATGCCCGCATAGGTTTGGCTCAAAATATGGGCGGCTCAGGAGCAAGTTGTACAATTAATATACTGGAGGCAATATGATAAGTCCGAGATATGCAAGAGAAATACCGCAGCGTTATCGACTCGAAGCATCGAAATGTAAAGCCTGCGGTAAAATTAATTTTCCGCCGCGGCTTATTTGTCCGTCTTGTAAATCACGCGATTTTGAAACCATCAATTTAAGTAACGAAGGTAAAATTTTAACTTATACGATAATTAGAGTCGGCTCCGATATTTTCAGCCGCGAAACACCTTATGCAGTGGCAATTATTGAAACTACCGACGGAGCTAAGTTAACGGCAATGATTGCAGACACAAATTTGAATGATGTAGCTATCGGAAAAAAAGTGAAACTCGTTTTTAGGAAAATTCAGGACGAAGGAGTTTCCGGCTTGCATTGTTACGGTTATAAAGCAATTGTAACTTAAACTTTCAAATGTTAACTTTTAGATTAGTTTATTTTACATTTTAAGTGTAAAATTTACTATTTATTGGTTCCAACTGAGGTTAATCTTTTCAATCGGCATTCCTTAGTTCGAAAAATATTTTTTATTATGAATTAGTTTATTAATCTTATAAAATTGGAGAATTTTAATTGAAAGAAAAAATAAGAATAGCATCGGGACAAGGCTTTTGGGGTGATCTTCTCGATGCACCGGTTCAACAAGTAACTAAAGGAAATATTGACTACTTGGTTATGGATTATCTTGCTGAAGTTACAATGTCAATATTACAGAAACAAAAAAACAGAAATCCAAAGCATGGGTATGCACGCGATCTGCCCGTACTTATGAAAAAAATATTGCCGATTATTCTTGAAAAAAAGATAAAGGTAATAACAAACGGAGGCGGTGTAAATCCCGTAGCCTGCGCCGATGCGATTTTGGGAAGCGCCGTTGAACTGGGCATTGAAAATGTAAAAATTGCCGTGGTTTTAGGTGATGATATCAAAGATTGTCTGGATGTAATTATAGGTTCCGGGAATGAACTGAACAATATGGAAACCGGAGAATCAATAATCGGAATTAAAGATCGATTGTTAAGTGCAAATGTTTATTTCGGTGCTTTCCCAATAGTAGAAGCTTTGCAAAATGGAGCCGATATTGTTATTACGGGAAGAACAACGGATACCGGGTTAACATTAGCACCGATGATTTACGAGTTCGGATGGAAAAATGATGATTATGACCTTTTGTCGTTGGGTACTATAGCCGGACATATTCTTGAGTGCGGGGGACAATCCACAGGCGGTAATTTTTTAGGCGATTGGCAGTCAATTGAAAATTTGGCTGAAATAGGATTTCCCATAGCAGAAGCGTATCCCAACGGGGAAGTGATAATAACAAAGCATAAAAACACCGGCGGAAAAGTAAATTTTGATACCATTGCCGAGCAATTGGTTTATGAGATAGGGGACCCTAAAAATTATATAACCCCGGACTGTATAGCCGATTTTACTACTATTAAATTAGAAGATCTGGGGGATGACAGAGTAAAACTATTTGACGTAAAAGGAAAACCTGAAACCGAATTTTATAAGGTCTCTTGTTCTTATAATGACGGTTATTCGGCTGTCGGGACTTTAACTTATTCATGGCCTCAAGCGTTAACCAAAGCCAAAGCAGCCGATAAAATATTAAGAAAAAGATTGGAAAATCTTAACCTTAATTTTGACGAAATAAGAAGCGAATATATAGGCTATAACGCTACCCACGAAACACTTGCCAAAGAAATAGATGAAGATAATATTAATGAAATTGTTTTACGGTTTGCCGTACGTTCAAAAGACAGAGAATCAGTGAAAAGATTCGGACAGGAAATTGCGCCTCTTATTTTAACAGGTCCGCCAAGTGTAACAGGTTTTGCAGGCGGTAGACCGAAACCGAATGAAGTCGTAGCTTACTGGCCTGCACTGATACCAAAAAAATTAGTTAAACCGAAGGTAAAAATTTTGGAGCTTAAATAATGAAGATAAAACTAATAGATATTGCACACGGCAGAAGCGGTGATAAAGGCGACGCTGCCAATGTAGGACTTATAGCCTACGACGAAGAAGGTTATAAAATACTATCTAAATACGTTACTGCCGAAAGAGTCAAAAAACATTTTCAAGGCATTTGCTTTGGTGAAGTTGAAAGATATGAACTGCCGAATATAAGGGCATTAAATTTCTTGCTCAATAATACACTCGGCGGCGGAGGTACGGTTTCCTTAAAGCACGATGCACAAGGTAAAACCTTGGCTGCTGCATTGCTGAGAATGGAACTGGAAGTAGAATAATTCAGACATTATAAAATTTTAAAAAAATAATCTTATGTACGAAGAAGAATTAAAAACTTTAGAAAATTATAAACAAAGAATCGATAAATTACGAGGTTATCTTTGACATAGATGAAAAACAATCAAAGATAAAAACACTTCAATCTCAAACTACAGCGGAAGGATTCTGGGACGACCAAAACCGGGCTCAAAAGATCCTTCAAAAAGTAAAATCACTCGATGAATGGGTGATCCTTTGGAAAGGTTTGTACAACAAATGTGAAAATTTAATCGAATTTATCCAATTGGCTCAACTTGAAGAAGACGACTCTTTAACACAAGAAGTTGAATCCGATATACGAGAATTGTTGAAAGAAATAGAAGATGCAGAATTTAAAAGTATGCTCAGCGGTAAAGACGATATGAGAAACTGCATATTAACTATTCACTCGGGAGCCGGAGGAACGGAAGCACAGGATTGGGCAGATATGCTGATGAGAATGTATCTGCGATGGGGCGAACAGAATAATTATAAAATGTCGCTGCTCGATATACTTGAAGGCGAAGGCGCCGGAATAAAAAGTGTGTCAATAGAAGTTGAAGGCAAATTTGCTTACGGCTACTTAAAAGCCGAAAACGGGGTGCATCGCTTGGTTAGAATCTCGCCTTTTGATTCCAACAAAAGAAGGCATACTTCGTTTGCCTCTGTTTTTGTAATTCCGGAAGTGGACGATACGATTGAAATAGAAATAAACCCGGCTGATTTGCGTATTGATACATACCGTTCCGGCGGGAAAGGGGGACAGAATGTAAACAAAGTTGAAACGGCGGTTAGAATCACGCATATACCAACAAACACAGTTGCAGCGTGTCAAAGTGAAAGGTCTCAATTGCAAAACAGAACAAATGCAATGAAGCTTTTAAAATCCAAGCTTTATCAGTTGGAGTTGGAGAAGCAGGAAGCCGAATTGGATGAAGTGGAAAAAAGTAAAATGAAAATAGAGTGGGGAAGTCAGATTCGTTCCTATGTTTTTCATCCTTACAATATGGTTAAAGATCACCGTACAAACGAAGAAACTTCGGACATTCAAAAAGTAATGGACGG
>CAZAOG010000128.1:0-7633 GCA_964486645.1 uncultured Ignavibacteriaceae bacterium
TCCGTCAGCTAACGGATAATCTTTTGCGTAACGTCTGTTATTAATTTAGAAGTCATTTTATCTTTTTTAACTTCAATCGCAGAAATTAATTTTCTGAAAGACTGAACAAACAGATCCACACCTTCGGCAGTTAGTTTTTCGGTAATTGTTTCAAAATCAATTGAGTGCGCGGCAAGAGCTTTCATTTGTTCTCCGGCTTCGGTTAAATTTTTATGAATTGCATCGGATACTTTACCGTGGTCTTTAAATGCCTCCATTGTTGCCGGAGGAATTGTATTAACCGTGTTTTTGCCGACTAATTCGGTAACGTAAAGAGTATCGGGATATGCAGGGTTTTTGGTGCTTGTGCTTGCCCATAAAAGTCTTTGAATTTTAGCACCTTTATTTTCCAAGTTTTTAAATCTTTCGTCACTAAAAATTCTTTCACTGTTCTTATAAACCAACCTCGCGTTTGCAATTGCAATCTTGCCCCGTAAATCTTTGTTCTCAATTTTTTCCAATTCCTTATCAACCGCAGTGTCTATTCTGCTTATAAAAAAACTTGCCACAGAGGAAATGGAACCGATGCTTTTTCCCTCTTTCGTCCTTCTTTCCAATCCTTTTAAGTATGCATCGACAACCTGTTCGTAAACCAAAGGCGAAAAAATTAAAGTAACATTTATATTTACACCTTCATAAATCATCTGCTCAATAGCGGGCAGACCTTCTTGTGTGGCGGGAATTTTAATCAACACATTTTCTCTGCCCACTTTACCATACAACCTGCGGGCTTCTTCTATTGTTCCTTGTGTGTCGTATGCAAGTTCGGGTGAAACTTCAAGACTAACATAACCGTCTGTTCCGTTTGTATTTTTATAAACCGATAGCAAAACATCCGCAGCATCCTGTATGTCTTTTACCGCAAGGTCTTCAAACAATTCTTCCGCACTTAAATTGGAATTTGCCGAAAGAAGAGAAATTATTTGTTCGTCATAATCGTTTGTATCCGCCATGGCTTTTTGAAAAATGGATGGGTTTGAAGTTACGCCCGTTATTCCGTCGTTTTCAACAAGCTGCTTAAGTTCATTATTATTAAGTATACCGCGGCTTATATAATCAAGCCAAACACTTTGTCCGAATTTTTTTAATTCAATTAATGGATTGCTCATTTTTTCCTTTTAAATTTATTTATCGAGTTCTTTAATTTTGTTTAATCTGCGGATGAATCTTTCCTCTTCAATAAATTCGGCATTTAAAAAAGCGGAAACCACTTCTTTTGCAAGTTCGGTTCCTATTATTCTTGCACCGAGACAAAGAACATTCATTGCATCGTGTTCAACGCCCTGATGTGCCGAATAAGAATCGTGGCACACACCCGCTCTAATGCCTTTGATTTTATTAGCCGTAATGCAGGCACCCACTCCGCTACCGCAGATAATAATTGCTCTGTCGGCTGTTCCGTCTATAATTTTTTTACAGGCGGTAATTGCAAAGTCGGGGTAATCGTCTTTGGCGTCGTAGACAAAATTACCGGAATCATTTACTTCAAATTCTTGTCCGTTAAGCCAATCGATTAAAAAAATTTTTAATTCAAACCCACCGTGGTCGGCTGCAATAGTAACTTTCATAATAAAATTTTTAATTTGTTTTTATAAGGCAGAATCTTACAACACAATTTACAAAATAATGTGATATTTTACGGGGAATAATTTTCAAAAAATCTATTTTTATGGGTACCAAACATAAAGGCAGTAAAAAAGAAGTATCGGCTTTAAACACTTATATCAAATTGATCCGAGCAACGGAATCGATTCGTTCAAAAATAATCGGTCGGCTTTCTCAATTTCAAATAACCGAAAACCAATTTTATTGTATGGATGCAATTTATCACCTGGGTCCGCTTACCCAAAAAGAATTGGGAGAAAAACTGTCCCGCAGCGGAGGTAACATTACGTTGGTTGTTGATAATTTGGAAAAGAACAGCTTGGTAAAAAGGATAAGAGATGAAAATGATCGAAGAAAGTTTTTTGTTCACTTAACATCAAGAGGTGAAAAGTTGTACAAAAAAGTGTTTCCGGATCAATTAAAATTATTGGTTAAAGAACTTGGGTCTATTACAGAAAAAGATAAAAAAGAGCTGCAAAGGATTTGTAAAAAGATCGGATTAAACGATTAAGGGGATTCGGATTATTAACTCACTTTACGAAGGAATTTAATTTGAATTGCCACGACCTTTAGCTTGCCTGCGGCAGGCAGGGTCGTGGAAGACTGGTTATAATTTAGATGCCGGCTTTAGCCACATTGTTTCTTATGAGATTTATATGGGGCTAAAGCCCATTTCTATTACTTTCTAG
Organism: uncultured Ignavibacteriaceae bacterium; assembly: GCA_964486645.1. Lineage (GTDB taxonomy): Bacteria > Bacteroidota > Ignavibacteria > Ignavibacteriales > Ignavibacteriaceae. Next base: position 2,334 of record CAZAOG010000128.1, read on the forward strand.
ATCCACGAGCTGAAGCTCGTGGCTATAATGGTTTTTGCAATTAAGGTCGTGGTTATTAATTAATTTCCGAAAAAATTGAAGGCAGTACTTCGCCCGCTTTACCGAAAAATGATTTGTCTGCGGAAGAGGTTACATCCGTTTCCGTAATATTAACCTCTATTAAATACGCGCCGCTGTTTTTGGCAAGATAAATAATTGACGCCGCCGGGTAAACGATTCCGGTTGTTCCGACTACAAAAAAAACATCACAATTTCCCGCTTCATTTTCGGATGCCCGAAAAACATCCTGCGGAAGATATTCGCCGAACCAAACCACATCCGGACGAACAAGTCCGCCGCATTCGCATTTCGGTAATCCGTTTTTTAAAGGTACATCGTCTCCGTATTCTTTTTTGCAAGTGATGCAATAACTCCTTTCGATATTTCCGTGCAACTCGTAAACGGTTTTACTTCCGGCGCGTTTATGAAGGTTATCGACGTTTTGGGTGATGACCGAAACTTTGTCGAAGGATTTTTGAATTTCCGCAATTGTTTTGTGCGCGGGATTCGGCTGACAGTTATGAATTATGTCTTTTCTGTGCCGGTACCATTCCCACACCAATTTTGGATTTTTTAAGAACGCGTTAAAGTTGGCAAGTTCTTCCGGTTTCAGTTTGTTCCAAATCCCGTCTTTGCCTCTGAACGTCGGTATTCCGCTTTCGGCTGAAATACCGGCGCCCGTAAAAAAAACAATTGATTTTGCATCGAGCAGGGTTCGTTTCGTTTTATCATCGAGTGAAATGTTCATTTTAAACTCAAAGATGACATCTTTTTACATTATTAATTTTATCTAATCAAACAAAGAATTTTTTGTGTCTTCTTCCGTATTATCGGGAATATCCGTTTTTGTTAAATCGGTGTTGGCAAGATTGATAAACCTCGTCCAATTATTACCTTCTTTTACGCCCTGTTTTATAGCATTTTTATACGCATTAACTTTTGCGCTCAGCTCGTCGGCTTGATAAAGAGCTATCGCTTCAACCGTTTTGGGAACAACGGGAGAAGCATATTCCAGTTTCCCTTGATGGCTGAGAACCAAATGTATCAAATGATTTTTTAACTCTTCCGGAAAGTTTTTTGTCTTTTTTGTTTCCTCTTCAATTAACATCGCGACCATTACAATGTGTCCGATCAGCTTTCCGCTGTTTGTGTATTCAAAAGAAGAGTCATAATTTAATTCCGCGGTTTTGCCGAAGTCGTGAAGCATTGCACCGCCGATAAGCAAATCCCTGTTTAACTCCGGATGAAAGTCACACATTAAGTCGCATATTTTAATTATTTCAAGCGTATGTTCTATCAACCCGCCAACGTAAGCGTGGTGCCATGATTTACCTGCGGGCGCGTTGGAAAATTTTTTGAAATTTTCTTCGTTAAAAATGTTTACTATAAGTTCTTTTAAAAACGGATTTGTGATTTTCTCAATTCTGTTTTTAAATTCTTTTTGCATTTCCGACAAATCTCTTTCAGATTTAGGGAGAAAATCACGGGGCGAAATATTATCATTAGTACTAACCGGTCTTATTGTTGAGACTTTTATTTGCGGTATTCCTTGGTATTCCGACATAGTTCCGCTTACAAAGACAACTTGTCCTTGTTGAATTAAAGGGCTTACTTCTTCAACGTTATCCCACATATTGCCGTTTATCGAACGGAAAGAATCGGAAAACTCCAGGCTCAAATAATTTTTGTTTGTTTTTGTTACCCGCGTTTCAATCTTATTTAAAAGAAAATAATGGCTTACGGTATCCCCCGTGTTCAACTCGTTAAGTTTTTTTTGATCTTTCATTTTTATTCTTTTATTAATTCAAATCCTATGTCATTTGAAATTTGAGTGAGAACCGACCTGTTAAGCAAATCAATATTAACGGCTATAGTTCTGCCTTTTACTTCCTGTTTCACAACGCCGATAATTCCTGCAAAAGGTCCGTCTAAAATTCTAACTTTAGCGCCGGGAACTATTCCTGAATGAACAATAACTTCGGTTTCTTTATTTAAAAATTTCTTTAGGTTATCAATTTGCCATTCGGGAATTACCGCAGGGCGACCGTTATCAAAAATACACCTTACAATAGATATCTGCTGGAGCGAAATGTATCTTTCTTTTTCGTCGGCAAAGATAAAAATATAACCCCTTAGCAAGGGTTCGGTTATTTTTTTCTTTCTGTCGCTCCATTGTTTAAACCTTGTAATAACGGGCAGATAATGATTTACATTTACGGCTTCCAATTGCAGTGCGGCTTTAAATTCGTTTCTCGGTTTTGTGTAGAGCGCAAACCATTTTCTTTCATTGTTATCTGTCATTTGCAATATTTGTTTTATTAACGACCTATTGAATAATAATTAAAACCGTTTTCTTTCATTTTGTTCACGTCGTAAACGTTGCGTCCGTCGAACACTACGGGATTTTTCAACAAAGTTTTAATTTTTTCAAAATTCGGATTTCTGAATTCATTCCACTCGGTCATTAAAATTAATGCATCGGAGTTTTCCAAAGCCCCGTAAGGTTCGTTTACATATTTAATTGAATCACCCAACACAGCCTTTGTGGTTTCAATTGCTTCCGGATCATAAGCGGAAACGGTTGAGGAATGTTCGAGCAAACGTTTTATTAATTTAAGCGCCGGTGCTTCTCTCACGTCGTCTGTATTCGGTTTGAAAGACAAACCCCAAACGGCAAAATTTTTCCCGCTTATATTGTCGTTAAAATGCTTTAGTATTTTATTTAAAAATAATTCTATTTGATTTTCATTTACGTTTACAACGGCATTAAGAATTTTAAAATCATAATTATTTTCTTTCGAAGTATTGATTAGTGCTTTAACGTCTTTGGGAAAACACGAACCGCCGTAGCCAACGCCCGGAAACAAAAATCTTTTACCTATTCTGGAATCGGAACCGACGCCGGCTCTTACCTTATCTACGTTTGCCCCCGTTAATTCGCACAGATTAGCAATCTCGTTCATAAATGAAATTTTTGTTGCAAGAAATGAGTTTGCCGCATATTTTATCATCTCCGCCGATTTTTCATCGACAATATAAATCGGGTTGCCGGAACGAACGAACGGCTCGTAAAGCTGTTCCAAATATTTTTTTGATTCTTCGTTCGAGGTGCCGACGATTACCCTTTCGGGTTTCATGAAATCGTCAACGGCAAGTCCCTCCCTTAAAAATTCGGGATTGGAAACAACATCAAAATTAAAACCGGGTGCGGATTTTTTAATTTCCTCTTTAACCTTTTCGCTTGTACCGACGGGCACGGTGCTTTTATCCACTATAATTTTAAATCCCCAATCGGCATTATCTCTGAAGAGCAACCCTAAGTCACCCGCGACTTTTAATATATAACTTAAATCGGCGCTCCCGTTACCGTCTTGCGGAGTAGGTAAACAAAGAAAAATTAGGGTAGATTCTTCAACGGCTTTTTTTAAGTCGGTAGTAAAATTTAGTCTTCCTATTTTTGTATTTCTTTCAAAATAATTTTTCAATCCGGGTTCATAAATGGGTAAAACGCCGTTTTTCATTTTTTGAATTTTATTTTCGTCAATGTCTACGCATATAACATTGTTGCCGGTCTCTGCAAAGCAGGTACCTGTAACCAGACCGACATAACCCGTACCAACGACTGCAATATTCAATATTTCCTCCTTTTTAAAATAAAAATATAACCAAATGAAAAATAAGTTGTAACAAACTTAATGCAGATATGTTTCAATTTCTTTTATTATCAAATCCTCGTCAATGGGTTTTTCAATAAACGATGTAACGGAAACTTCTTTATACCGTGATTTAATTTCTTCGTCCAATTTATCAACAATAACAATTACGGGTAGTTTATTACCTCTTTCTTCATTTCTAATTAATTTAACCAACTGTAAAGCATCCATTAAAGGTAAATCGTGCCGGGTAACGACCAAAGACGGAGGGTTTTGGAAAAGAGAACTGTATGCGCTATAACCGTCGTCCATAATCTGCAGTTGATAATTAGAAAAATTTTGCCTCACGGTTGATTCAATCTGTTTTTTTTCATCGAGTTTATTTGTTACCAATAGAATGTTTTCCCGCGAATTCGGAATTGTAAAATGAAATTCGCTTCCTTTATTCTTTTCAGAATAAAACCACAAATTTCCGCCGTGTTTTTCTATTATTTCTTTAACAAGGGATAAACCGAGTCCCGTGCCTTTTTCTCCCTTTGTGCCTTCGGTTGTAAACATTTTATCAATTTTAAACAGTTTTTCTTTATTTTTCTCGGAAATCCCTATTCCTTGATCTTTAACCACAAATTCGGCTAAATCAAGGTTGAAGTGTTTTGCAATAATATTTATTTCTTTATTTGAGGGGGAAAATTTAATGGCGTTGCTTACAAGATTTGTGATTACCTGCATTAATAATCTTTCGTCTGCCTGAATGAAAAGCTCATCTTCGGCTTCTACGTTTATATCAATATTTTTTCTAATTGCGTTGCCCGTAAGCGATGACACACAATTATAAATCAGAGACTGTGCGTTCAATTTTTTAGGTGTTATTTTCATCCTGCCCGTCTGCAGCCTTGACCAGTCGAGCAGATAATTTATAAGCTTAAGCTGATTTTCCGAGGCTTCGTGGATGTAGTTTAGATATTCTAATTTTTCGGTGTTGGGAAGAAGCGGTTCGTTGATTAAAATTTCAGAAAAACCCAAAATGCTTGTAAAGGGTGCACGCAGGTCGTGAGAAAGAATTGAGATAAATTTATCTTTAGCTTCGTTAGCCTTTTTTAAGGCTTCTAATTCTTTCTCAATTTTTGTTTTCTTTTTTTTGTTGTTTGGTTTTTCACTCATTAAATACAGATACGGCGTTAAATTGATAACGAAAAGATAATTAAAGAAATGAAGAATAAAAAGGAAGGCTTAAATTACAGTTTTATTTGTTGTCATTTATAGGTTCCCATTCAAGTCCGTCACATGGTATATAATTTTCTTTAGGGTGAATATCCAATTTCATGCAGAGAACGGCGGTAGGGTCAAAGTGCCGGCACGCAGAACAAAGAGTATCTTCAATTATATTTTTATTTTTATCTTGGAATTGTCTGTACCTAATAACGGCGGGATAAAAAACAAACACAAAAATAATTATAAAACTTACCCACCACCACAGTTGTGTGTTTATATAACTTTTAAGAATCCAAATTACAGGAATGCCGATTGTTATTCTTACCAAAGTCCATAAAACGATTTCGCCCAAAAGTATTTCCTTAAAAATTAAAAATATTTAATAATTAAAGTATA
>CAZAOG010000129.1:0-7629 GCA_964486645.1 uncultured Ignavibacteriaceae bacterium
GTAATAAAATCTTGACTTTTTTAACAAGTAGATGTATTTTTCATCTCTTTATTTGAAATGATTTAAGGTCTCCGGAGGAAATATTGTGAAACAGGAAAAAATGACAAGATTTATTAATAAAGAATCGGCTGACAGACGCTGGTACGTAATAGATGCGAAGGATCAGGTGTTGGGAAGATTGGCGACAAGAGTAGCTTCAATCATCAGAGGAAAGAATAAACCCACATTCAGTCCTAACGCAGATACCGGTGATTTTGTAGTGGTAATAAATGCCGACAAAATAAAAGTTACAGGCAAAAGAGAAGAATTGAAAACATACAGCCGGCATACGGGTTATCCCGGCGGAAGAAAAACGCTGAGTTATATTGAAATGAAAGAAAGAAAACCGGAATTTATAATCAGAAACGCCGTAAAAGGTATGCTGCCCAAAAACAGATTGGGTAATCAATTAATTAAGAAATTAAAAGTGTTTGCAGGTGAAGATCATCCTCATCAAGCCCAAAAACCTGAAAAATTAGCTTAACGGAGAAACAATGGCAGATCAGATATTTGTAGGAAGAAGAAAAACATCTGTAGCAAGAGTAATTTTAAGAAGCGGAAAAGGTGAAATTACGGTTAACGGTAAAAAATTTGAAGAAGCTTTTCCTCAGCTATATTACAGACAAGATATTACGAGTCCTTTTAAAGTTACCGAAACCGAAGGTACTTACGATGTAAAGGTCAACGTAAGAGGCGGCGGTCCAACGGGACAAGCCCAGGCAATAAGGTTGGGAATTGCACGCGCACTCGTTAACATTAACCCTGAATTTAGAACAAACTTAAAACAAGATGGTCTTTTAACAAGAGACCCGAGAATGGTTGAACGTAAAAAATACGGACAGCCAAAAGCAAGAAAAAGATTTCAATTTTCTAAAAGATAATTTATTTAACAACTATTCATACTTTCTGATTTGCTTCCTGTGTCCGTCAGCTGACGGATGAAAAGTAAAGACGACGAAAGTAGAAGTAAAACAGGATACATATATGAAAAACATAGAACTATCTCATCTTATTGAGTCCGGTGCACATTTCGGACATTTAACACGCCGTTGGAACCCAAAAATGAAGCCATATATTTTTATGGAAAAAAACGGGATCCACATTATCGATCTTAAAAAAACACAGAAAAAATTAATTTACGCTGCCGAACAATTATCAAAGGCTGCCGCCGAGGGGAAAACAATCCTTTTTGTCGGTACAAAAAAACAAGCAAAAAATGTAATTGAAAACGAAGCAAGAAAATGCGAAGCCAATTGGGTAAGTGAAAGATGGCTCGGAGGCATGCTGACAAACTTTTCCACAATTAGAAAAAGTGTTAAAAGATTGAACGAAATAGAAAAACAAGAAACCGACGGAACGTTCGATAAAATTACAAAAAAAGAAAGACTGTTCAGAACAAGAGAAAGAGACAAATTGAAAAAAGTTCTTGAAGGCGTAGAATCGATGAACAGCATCCCCGGAGCAATCTTTGTTGTTGACATCAAAAAAGAATCAATCGCAATTAAAGAGGCAAAAAGACTTCACATTCCGGTTTTTGCCATTGTTGATACAAACTGCGACCCGGACGAAGTCGATTACGTTATTCCCGCCAACGACGATGCCGTAAAAACGATTGAACTTATCGTTTCCTATTTATCGGAAGCCGTAATGGAAGGAAACAGAATAGCAAAAGAAAAGAAAGCAGAGGAAACAGCAGAACAGGAAAGACTGAAAAAAGAAAGGGAAGAGAAAAAAGCAGAAGAAAAGAGAGCAAGAGATGCAGCTAAAAAAGCTGCTAAAGAAAAAGAAGATCTTGAAAAACTAAGTTCCGGCGATGAGGCAAATGATGAAAAGAAAGAAGTAAAAGACGCTTCGGATGACAGGCCAAAGCTTAAGAAAAAAATTAAAAAAACATCGGTTGCCAATAAAACGGAAAAAGAAGAAACCGAAACCAAAGAAGAAAAAGTAGAAAAAAAGGATGAAAAATCCGAATCAAAAGATAATGAAACAGAAAAAGGGAAATAAAAATTATGACTATCACTGCGTCACAAGTAAATGAATTAAGAAAGAAAACGGGCGCCGGTATGATGGACTGTAAGAAGGCTCTTACAGAAGCCGACGGCGATATGGAAAAAGCAATTGAAATATTAAGAAAAAAAGGAGCTTCAGTTGCAGCAAAACGAGCCGAAAAGTCAGCGGGCGAAGGAATGGTACTAACAAAAGTTTCCGACGATAAAAAATCTGCAACAATAGTAGAAGTTAATTGCGAAACCGACTTTGTAGCAAAGGGAAATGATTTTATTGAGTTTTCCAACTCGGTTTTAGAACACATAAGTTCTAACAAACCTGAAAATTTAGATTCACTTTTAGCCGACGAACAAATTAAAAATTCATTAACGGATTTGATGGGCAAGGTAGGGGAAAAAATTGAAATTTCTCGTTTTATTAACGAAAGCGATGACAACGCAATGTTTGTCGATTACGTACACATGGGTTCTAAATTGGGTGTCGTTGTAAAATTTGGTAATGTTACTGATCCGACGGAAGAATTAAACGGCTTAGGCAGAGACATTGCCATGCAGATTGCAGCGATGAAACCAATATGTGTAAGACGTGAAGAAGTACCCAAGGAAGTGGTTGACAAAGAAATAGAGATATATAAAGAACTAGCAAAAAAAGAGGGAAAACCCGAACAAATATTGGATAAAATTTCACAGGGCAAATTGAACAAATACTATCAGGAAAATTGTCTTATTGAACAGTCCTTTATTAAAGACAACACAAAATCCGTACGTCAGCTCATCGAAGAGTATAACAAACGAAACGAAAGCGACGTAAGTATTGTTCATTTTCACCGTTTTCATCTAAGTGATGAAAATAAATAATCTTTAACGAAAGGTCTTAATTCTTTTAAGACCTTTTTTTATATTTAAATAAGAAAAAAGAATACATAAATGGAAAAACCAAAATACAAACGAATCCTTCTAAAACTAAGCGGCGAATCTTTAATGGGTAGTAAAGGATTCGGAATTGACCATAAAGTTGTTGAATTTTTTGCGGAAGAAATTAAAAAAGTTCACGATGCCGGTGTCGAACTTGGAATTGTAATAGGCGGCGGTAATATTTACAGAGGACTGAGTGCAACCGACCAAGGCATTGACAGGGTAACCGGGGATCAAATGGGAATGCTTGCTACGGTTATCAATTCTCTCGCATTACAAAATGCAATTGAGAATCAAGGTGTTTATTCCCGCTTGATGAGTGCAATTCATATGGAAGAAATAGCCGAACCTTACATACGCCGAAGAGCCATCAGGCATTTGGAGAAAGGAAGGGTTGTAATTTTCGGTGCAGGTACCGGTCATCCTTATTTCAGCACGGACACTGCGGCATCTTTAAGAGCAGTTGAAATAGAAGCGGAAGTAATTATTAAAGGAACCAGAGTGGACGGTGTTTATAGTTCGGACCCGGAACAAAATCCGAAAGCATCTATGTTCGAAAATATTTCGTACTTAGACATAATGAAAAATAATTTAAGAGTTATGGATTTAACCGCTATCAGCTTGTGCCATGAAAACAATCTGCCGATTGTGGTATTTAATATGAATAAACCGAATAATTTATTTAAATTAGTTATGGGTAATCAAGTGGGTACATTGGTAAAACACTAATCACGCGGTTATGATTTTAATAAATAATTAAAGAGGCATTTATGGAAAATATTAAAAAAGATGCTAAACATAGAATGGATAAATCAATAGAAGCTCTCAGAAACGAAATAGTTAAAATAAGAACCGGCAAAGCTACAACCACACTTTTAGACGGAATAAAGGTAGATTACTACGGCAATATGACGCCGTTAAATCAGGTCGGAAATATTTCCGTTTTGGATGCACATAATCTTTCAATTACACCCTGGGATAAAAGTATGGTTCAAGTTATTGACAAAGCTATTTTGGAAGCTAACCTTGGGCTTAATCCGGTAAGCGACGGCACAAACATCAGGATCCCCATTCCGCCGTTAAACGAAGAAAGAAGAAGGGAACTTGTTAAACTTGTTAAAAAATTCGGTGAAGAATCAAAAATTGCAATCAGAAATATAAGAAGAGATGCCAACGAACATCTGAAAAAAATAGAAAAAGAAAAAAAAATATCAGAGGATCAATTAAAAGACGCCGAAGAAGATATTCAAAAACTAACCGACGAACATACTAAAAAGGTTGACGAAATTCTTAAAAATAAAGAAGAAGAAATAATGGAAGTTTAAGAACTTCTTTTTAATTTGTATTATCACATAATACTCTGCGGGTCAACATCGTAAAATAATTTAACGTCTTTAAAAATCGACTTACGTTTGTAGTCAGCCATACTGTCCAAAATCGCTTTCCTTAAAATTGCACCTCCCGGGTCAGCGGTTCTGTCGCTTTTTATTAAGATTTGAAACCTGTAAAAGCCCTTAAGTCTTGCAATTATGGCGTAAGTAGGTTTGGATATCTTTAACCATTTTTTATAAGGAATCAGTGTGTTGTAAAAATCATTTATTGCGCCCTTCGCTCTTTTTTCATTTAGGTCTTTTGCCTCAACAAGTAATAGCCTTACAAACGGAGGATATTTTAATTTTTTCCTGTGAAAAATTTCATTTTTGTACAGCCCTTCATAATCGTTCCTTAATACTTTCTGTAATGTCGGATTGGAATCATTTTGTGTTTGAATCAATACTTCGCCTTTTTTATCGCTTCTCCCCGATCTGCCCGAAACTTGAGTTAGCAATTGAAATGTCCTTTCGTCAGCTCTGAAATCCGGCAGCCAAAGACTCGTCTCTGCGGCAACAACACCAACCAAGGTTACCCGTGAAAAATCCAGACCCTTTGAGACCATTTGTGTACCGACGAGAATATCAATTTGTCCTTTACCGAAAGCATACAAAATTTTACTTAGTGAATTTTTTCTTGAAACGGTATCGGAGTCAACTCTTCTAATTCTTGCGTTTGGAAAATAAAACTCCAATTCGTCTTCCACTCTTTCCGTCCCCGTTCCAAAATATTTTATGGAAAGAGACCCGCAGTGGGTGCAGGCATTCGGTACCTTTTTAACCAGCCCGCAGTAATGGCACATCAGCGTGTTTTTATTAATATGAAAAACCATCGGAACGGAGCAGTTCTCGCAAGTTTCTATTTCGGAACAATCCTCGCAATAAATTTGAGTTGAAAATCCACGCCTGTTTTGAAAAATAATAACTCCTTCTTTTTTCCTTAATCTCTCCTCAATTTCCGCAAGCAGAGTCTTGGAAAAAATATTTTCCATCCTGTTTGCTTTTCTTTCCTTTGTAATATTTACAAGTTTTATTACGGGCATTTTTGCGTTGTCAACTCTTTCTTTTAATTCCAGCAAAATGTATTTACCGTTTTTCGCATTGTACATGCTTTCAATCGAAGGAGTAGCTGAACCGAGAAGGACGGGACAATTATTGAATTTACCGAGCATAATTGCGCAGTCTCTTGCATGGTATTTGGGAGTGGAATCCGACTGTTTGTAGCTCGAATCGTGTTCCTCGTCAATTACAATCAGTCCCAAATTCTTTAAAGGAGAGAATAACGCTGAACGCGCGCCAATGACAATTTTAGCTTTCCCATCTAAAATTTTTCTCCAACTATCGTATCTTTCGCCCAAAGACATTCTGCTGTGTATAACGGCAACTTCACTTCCAAAGTTATTTGTGAGCCTGCTTGTAATTTGCGGTGTAAGCGAAATTTCGGGTACCAGCAGAAGGACTGTTTTTTTTAAACTCAACGTTTTCTTTATCAATTCAATATATACTTGAGTTTTCCCGCTTCCTGTAACTCCGTGCAAAAGGTAAGTCTGAAAAGATTTATTACTCACCGATTCACTTACAATTTTAATTACTTCGTTTTGTTTTGGGGTAAGTTCAAAATCCAAAAGTTTTTCGGAATATTCTTCAGAATATTTTCTTTCAATTTCTTTTTCGTATATATCTACAAGACCCTTTTTTTGTAACCCTTTGAGCGAAGATTGTGTGGAACCGGTTTTTTTAAGAATATCGGCAACGCTAACATCTTTATTTTTCTTATCAATAAGTTCGAGAAGTAATTTCATTTGTTTGGGCGAGCGTCTTTCCAACTCGGGCAGTACGGCATATACTTCCGTTAAGGGTTTAATAAGTTTAACAAAGTTTGCTCTTTTAATACTTACTTTGCCTTTGTCAAGTTCTGTAATAACCGTCACTGCAGAATTTTTTTCCAGTGAATTTACGACGGAATATATATTTTTTTTGCCGGTAAGCTTTTGCAAATAAGAAAAAGATATTTCTTCTCTGTCCGAAATAATATCCAAGATTTTTTCTTTTACGGAATTTTTCCCACGTTCATTGTTTAATAATTTTTTACAGGTTTTATTATCCACTATTATTTTCTTTTTCGATTCAACTTCCAATCCGTAGGGAACACCTAATTTCAGAGCCTCGCCCAATGAAGATAAGTAATATTCTGCGAGCCAATTGTAAAATTTAAGCGAAGTTTTATTGAAGATAGGTTTTACATCCAATATATCTTGGACTTCTTTTATTTCCTCTTTTACTTTTGTTGTTTTGGAAGATTTTATAATAAATCCGGTAAGCACTCTTTTTCCGAAAGGTACCGCTACTCTTTTATACGGTCGGATATCTCCTTCTATTTCGTGCGGGACTTTGTATGTGAAGGCTTTACGAAACGGGAGGGGAAAAATAACTTCGACAAACATTTTTAATTCTTTTTAAAATATGAGGCTAACCCTTTGTATGTTTTATTATCGAATCCGCTTGAATACATTTCAAATTTCAACTGCTTGTAATTTTTGTCCCACAAAATTCTTTTATAATGTTTAGAAACAATAAGCTTGCCGTTTGTTGAAATAAGGCTGTCGTCTAAAGCCATTGTTAAATAATAGAACCCGTCCTCAAATCTTATTCCTTCAACTTTTTTAATATCTTTAAAATTATAGACAACCTTTCCGTTCAATTCATTATCTTTTACCGAAAGTGAGCGGTGTGTTACAAATTTTCCTTCGGATTTTAACTGCTTAACCAAATTTTTACCGTTAAGTGCAAAATCAAAAAGATTTTTTTTGTCCTGCTCAAACTCTCTTTTACCAATAGCATTAGATTTTATGTTAAGAAAGTTTACAGTAACTTTTCCGGTGGTCGGCGTTTCCAAATCAACGGTATAACTAATTCGTTCGGAGACCAAACACCCGCTTAATACCGTTACGGAAAAGACAAGGATTAAAGAATAAATTGTTTTTTTCATATCAAAGATTTAATTATAAGATTTTTGGAACTTCTCTGAAATTCTTAATAATTAATATACAATACTAAAATTTTATTAGCCAATAATTATATAAAAATGTTGAAATTTAAGCAGCCGTTTCACATCCGTACAAACATCCAAGAAGAAAGATTTTGAAAGGAAACAATAAATAGATAGATTTTTAGAAGCAGCCTGACTGCCTCGTCTCGGAGCGGCGGAACACGGCTTGGACGAAATACCGGAATACTATAGTCAATGATAAAAATGAAATGAAAAACAAGCATCGTTAGAAGCTAACTATGCTAAAGGA
>CAZAOG010000130.1:0-7472 GCA_964486645.1 uncultured Ignavibacteriaceae bacterium
TTGGTTCTGCATAAATCTTATTCCAAAAAACATTATCTATTTTTACATCGGTATAATTTTTATGATAGTTGATTAACACTTGTTTAAAAAGTTTCCGATATGCTTTGCTGCTTCCTAATTTTCCAAGCAGCGAATACCAACCCATTTTCACCCATTCACCGTTTGATGTGGATTTTTTATTGAAGTTCATAACTTCCTTTTCAGTTCTTTTCCAAGTTTCATTTGTTCCTGAGCTTGGACTACATAAAAACAAACTCTTTATCTTTCCGGGTCTTTCTTCCGCATAAATTTGTGCGTAAAGTCCGCCCCAAGAATGTCCGAAAAGATGAAAAGATTTTAAATTATTAAATTTCGCAATAGCATCAATATCCGAAATGTAATCGTTAATTATGAAATTGCATTTGCCGCATTTAGATTGTCCGACACCCCTTTGTTCAAAAGTAATTACTTGATATTTATCTTTTAGTGTATTTGCAACTTCAACCATATCGTCGGGCACCCCCGGTCCGCCGTGAAGCAAAATCACCGTTTCTGTTTTTTCGCCGGAATATAGTGTAACGTTTAGGATTACATTTCCGTTTTTTATGCGCTCAATCTTTTGTGTTTTTGTGTTCATAAAACTTATCATTGTATATAAAATACTTGTTGCTCTTATTTTTTATTGAACAAAGATAGAGCGGGGAGAAATATTTTCCGTTAACAATTGATAAAAACAATTAATGGGTCAAATCTTTGCGCAGCCGGCTTAATGAAATGTTTGTTATACCGAGATATGAGGCAATGTCCGTATGCGGAATTAAATTTTCCAACGGTTGATATTTTTCACGGAATTCGATTAGTCTTTCTCGTGCCGATAGAGAGGCTAACCCGATTTCCTTTTCAACTTTTGAAATAAGTTCATTTTGCAAAACGGTGTTACCGAAGTTTCTGATTTCAATATTTTCAATCATTAATTGTTCGAATGCTTCGGCATTTATTGATGCCAATTTTAAATCCGTCAATGCTTTAAAATATAGGTTCGATATATTTTTTGATGTTCTGATTTGGTGAGGGGATAAAATGGATTTATCTAAAAAGAAAGATAACGTAATTTCGTCGCCGTCGGGATTAATCAAGTAACTTTTACATACTCCGTTTAATACAAAATATTCCTTTACGTTCCGTCTGTTTTTTTGTATAAAAGTTTCTCCTTTTTTGAACACCTCGAATTTCAGCAGTTTCTCAATTTCCAAAAAAGATTTTTCGGATATCGGATAAATCTTATCAATTATATTTTTTACTTTTTTGTTCAATTCATCCTTTCATTTTTCTGTCATTTTTAATAATTCTATATCCGATATAGATTAGAAGCAGTCCTATTAATTCGGCTGCAAAAAGTACTTCCACATATCCCATTCTTGCAAAAGTCCCGCCGACACCGGGTAACAAACCGCCTATTGCAATAAAAATATTTCCTTTGAACGGGGCTTCTTTTTGTCCCAATTTATAATATCTTAAAGCCGAATAAATAGCGCCGCCGGCTAAGAATATAAAGGCGTAAATATTTATCAGGGGAGAAAAATACCTTACCCATTGCCAGGTGAATACGGAGCCTGAAAATTTATAATCGAAAAACTCGGGTATAGTTAATGGAGTAAGAATGACAAAAACGGAAGCAAGACCTATTAAGGAAACAAAAATAACCGAGGTAATCTTAGCAAACTTTTTTTTCATCAAAAGGAAAACCGATCCTTGAGCCAGCGGAAATCCGCCCAGAAGAGCACCCGCTATATACCAAAATTTCATATTAATTTCGTTCCAACCAAATAGGATGTTTATGCTTTCTGACAAAGTGCCCAGACCGAAAGTAAGCACACCGATTGTCCACCAAAGCAGGTATTTGGTTTTTCTTGCTTTATAATGTTTATAGATTTCGGTAGTGAAAAACGCTGCCAAAATTGTTGTGGCAATTGGAATGTATTCTGTTATTTCTTTCATTTGTTATTGTTTAATTTTAGTTAATGGCAATGAATACGGCTTGTGGCGGGGTTTAGAAGCCACTCACTTTTCAAACCGTTATGTCGTTAATTTTTAGTTCTTTCGTTGTTGGTGCTTTTCCTGTAAAATTCCCCGCGCTCTTGTGAAAGTTTGCAGTAATTATTTTTTAAATTTTCTTTCGGAATATTGTCCGAGATAATAGAAAATTATAATTGGAATTAACATAAATTTTGAAGAGTTTTCAAGTAAATCAAAAAAAGAAAGTGTCATTAAAAATAAGGTAATAATAACGATCATAATTATATCAAACATTCTTTTACTCATCTTTTATCTCGTTTTTATTAATAAATTTAAACATTAAATATATGAAAAGTTACCTGCTTGGAAGCCCGTATGTTTCAATTTACGATTAAGCTTAAACAGGCTGCAAATATTGATTTTACCGCTGTTTCGTCTATTTTTTATATACATTATCGGAGGCGGTATTACTCATTACCGAATTCATTTATTACCGGTAAAGCTTTATTGTTGTCAACTTTAGTACAGGATACCAAAAATATTATGGCAAATATTATGTAATGTTTCATTTTGGTTTTTTTATTGCTTCCTACGGTGTGCACATGAAGCGTCGGGCATTTAAAAGCACTTCGTTTTCGGTTGATTACTGACTTTATTTATCTGTCCTAACATTGATTTAATCACTTGTTACACAATGATTTATACACTTTGTTGGCATTTCGTTATTCATTTAACATCCATTTTAAAGCCTTTTCTTTTGTCGCTCTAAAAATGGTATTATGCTTTTCTTTTGGTTCATTAGAATATTTCCATTTTAGTTTATTTGGAGCATTGTTTTCTAAAACTTTTGCCAATTCATTGGTATATTGTGAAATATCTTCCGCACTTGAACCTGCAAACCAGAGTTTAATATTTTTATCAGGAAATTTGTCCAACAGGTTATTCGCATTTCTTACCAAGTAATGGTCATTCCACCAAAGCGAAGGATCAAATGCAATATAGAAATCAAAAGTTTCAGGTTCCTGCATAAATGTTTCCATAACAAAAAGTCCGGCCAATGATTCTCCTATAATACCTTTCCTGTTTTTTACCCTGTATCTTTTACCTATTTCGTCGAATAATTCTTCCGTAATAAATGCCCGGAAATTTTTCGCCCCATCCGTTACCGGAGAATATTTGGCATCATATTCTGATTCAGAGTAACCTGTTAAATCTCTACCCCTTTCCGTATTCTCAATTCCAACCAAGATTATTGGAGGAATACTTTTTTCTTTAATAAGTTTTGAAATGGTATTTGCAATGTGAGGGAAGTCTTCTTTTATTCCACCATCAGGCATATAGAGTACAGGGTAGGAGTCATTTCCATTTTCATACGTTGGAGGTGTCCAAACATTTATAACTCTTGTTTCTCCGACTTGTTTAGATTCTATTTTAAAAGTTTCGTGATTTGGAATCGGGTCTTGATTTAATTTTTGATTGCCATACCCAAACACATAGATGCTTGTTAATAATACTAATAATAAATTTCTCATATTTTCTGTTATCCTTATAAATTATTAATCATTTTCAATTTTATAAACAGTTAATTTTTCATTCCCCATTTCTATTTCTTCAAAATATGTAAGATTCAATTTTTCTAATAATTTTAGTGAGTCAATATTGTCCGGAATTGTAATTATAATATTTGGAGCTTTTGACATATTATTCTCTTATATTTTTATTTTTCTTAAATGTCTCATTATTTCTCTTTTCACTTGTTCAAACTCAGGCAAACCTTTTATTTGGTCTTTCATAGATTTTTGCCAGCGCGCTTTATATTGTGGTAAACGTTGTTCTAATTTAGTAAAGAAATCTGATGGGTCTATATCTTTATTTTCGCACTTTGCAATAAATTCATTTTGATAAAAATCAGGTTCTAATCCGTGAACTTCTGTTAAATACCAGATATCGTAAAAATCCCTTGCCTGCATACGCTGCATTACTGAACGCATTTTTTCAACGAGAATTTCTTCGAGCGAATAGCAAAGTAGTCTGTGTTTTTCTTGATCTGTATAAGTTAAAAAAATAGATTTGTTTATTGGAGTAAATTGTAATTTTTCGCTTCTCGAAATATCAACCTTTACACGTTTGTTTGTACTCATTCCACCAAGTGGACCGATGTAGCTAATATAAAAATTTATACCTCCCTGTCCGTCCGGCAGGCGGGCATCTGTATGCTCATTTTTTTCCATTATTTCTAAAGGAATATTTGCTTCTTCTCGTACATACTCAAATGTTTCATTGAAGTAATCAAATATTTGTTGATTTGAAATACTCTCATCTAATAATGTAAAATCAAGATCTTCTGAAAAACGATAATCTTCAAAATAAACTTTCTCTAAAACTGTTCCACCCTTAAAAACAATAATTTTGGAAAGCTTATTATGCAAAGCGATTCCCTGCAAAATCCAAGAGAGGATATAATCCTTTTCAATTTGCTGGTCTCTAACACCAACCGCTCTTGCTTTCTTCTGTATTTCTGCGGGTTTTATCATGTATAAATTGCTTCTTTAATTGTTTCAGTTTCAATGTTTTGCCTGATACTCCATTTGGTTATTATTTTCCCATTTTGGGGTAGTTCGGTATCTAAAAGCACAATAGAAATTGTTTTCTGTTTTTGCAAATTTTTAATAATATCAGTTCCAATTTCTAATGCTTCCAAAAGAAATCCAAGTCGCTTAAGAACTGCTTGTGAATTGAATTTATTAACATACTCCAATAAAACATTAAATCTAATTTTATTTCGGGATAAATGCATAGCACGTGCAATTTCAACAATTCCGCCCGCATAATCCGGTTTAAACAGACAATCAATTATTGTTTTTTCAAGGTCGGAACAAACAACTTTGTGAAAATTGTCAATCCATATTTTTTTTGTCCCGAAAAAATGTTTTTCATTATGATAGATAAATTGGAATGGTACTTTCTTAATTTTTATTGTTGATGGTCGTATTTGTTTTGCAACAACAATCTGTTCTTTTAGTGAGGGCTGTGTAATTAAATTATGTATTTGTAAAGCCGAATAATATCCTATATAGTAATTTGCATCTTGCACTAAGTGTTCAACTAATAAATGCCAATCGGGCATAAAAGATTCCGGATTTTGTTCGTAGGGAATTACATAATACAGACCTCTTTTTACTCTCATCAAAAGTCCTCTGCGTGTCATGGCACTAAGTAATTCTCTTATAGCACTATTATTAGAGTTTGGAAGTGCTCTTTTTGCTAATTCTATATCAAAGCAATTAATATCTTCTTCATTTAAAAAAGATAATAATTTATTAGATTGTATAGAAATAAGTTTATGTTCCATAGTAATTATATCAGCTTAAAACTGATTATAAAGATATGGAAACAAATCGACAAAAACTAATTATTTATAGTTGTATTGTCAGCTATAAACTTGTTCTGCTGCTATTAGTAGTTAGTCACTTTCTTTTTCTTTGTTTTGGCTACAACGGTTTGAATATGGTGCGTGCCGCATTTTCAAACGATTATTTTTCGTGTTAAGGCAAACTTTATTTTGTGTATTAACTTTCATACCTGCCTGCCGGCAGGCAGGTTTACAGCTAATTGCGGCAAGCACTATATTTTTTGTTACCAACCGTATTTATTTCATTTTCAAGCGTTTTATATTTAAACTCTATTTAATTCATCCAATAAAGCTTTTCGTTTTGGATAAGTTTTTCTAAAATATTCTATTAGCTCATTTACCTTTTTATTTCCTCCTAATTTTTTCATTCTACGTAAGTATCTACAAGCTGTTTGATAATGATTTCTTCCCATATTTCTTTCTACATATTTTTGTAGTCTTTCACTATAAAGCTGAATTAATTCTTGCGAGTAATTGTTTGATAAATATTGTTCATTATTTTCAATATTTTGAAGTGATACATTTTCTTTTAGCATTAAAAACAATCTATTCCACCACTTTTCTTTGATAAAAATTTTCCTAACAAGTTCGTTGTATTTCCAACCCCTTTTTGGTGTGATTTCTATAATTATTTCTTCTAAAAATTCATCCCATTTGTCTTGTGCTACATTTTGTTTCAATATTTCATAATAATCATATTTAGGCATAAAATTATCAATAAATAAGTAACGAGCATATTCTATAATTTTTGGTGTGTCATTTTGCAATTCGGCGATTTTCAACAACCAATTATACCAATCTTTTACTAATCCCGGTTTATCTGTTTTATCGTATTCAATACCATCTTTTGAGAGTTTTATTGCCCTTTCAAATTCTTTATTCTCAATTGCTTTTGAAATTTCATTATTTCTTATTGATGAATTTGTGATATGCTCTTCTATAAATTTCTGAACTTCATTTTTTTCTTTGTATTTCGTTATTATATCAAGTTTTAAAGATTGTGCTCTTTCTCGTTCGTATTCTCCATTTACAGTATCTAAACATTTGATAATAGTATCGGCTTCACTTTCATTGTCAGCTAATTTATATGCAATTTCTAATATTCCAATATGCCAATGCCAACCTGAGAATAAACGTTTCTCAAATGACGTTATACAATAATTAAAAATTTCATTTCTAATTTCCCCTGATATGTTTTCTGTGGCAATGTCATAAAGCATTTCATATGAACTGTCGATTATATTACCAAGCACTCCATAGCTATCATCACTAAATTGTATTGCTTCAGTCATCTCCTCCATTAATGCAGAACAGATATAGAAAACATTTAAATAATTTCCACTTTCAAATTGTTTCTCTGAAATAGTAATTATTGGGTCAATACCTTGTTCTAAATATTTCATTTCGCGCCAACCAATAAAGCCGTACCTATCTGTTGCAGAATTTACGATTGACCGTATTTGTCTTTGGTAAAACTCTTTTGATTGACTTTCATTTAAGTGTGCAAAATTTGAAAGAAATAAGTTTCTAAATTGTTTATCAACTTTGCTTTGTTCTATTATAAATTCTTTCAATTCATTATGCGACACTTTCTTTAAGACTTCTTTTAATTGTTGTTCTACTGATTTTCTTTTTTTCTTTTTGGGAAGTGAAATGTTTTGTTGATTCAAGTTCAATTCATCTTGTTGTAAGTAGAAAATTGTCGCAACAATATGTTTACAAATCGGTCCCATATCATAAGGACAATTACAATTATGTTCAACAATAATACTATCTCTAATTTTTAAATGAACAGTATATTCCTCTGTTCCAGAAACATTAGCTTCATATTCTCCAAGTGATAATTCTGCAAAATCTGTTACATAACCATTTTTAAAGTAGGACAATCCTCTCTTAAGAATAGTTTCATCAATTATTTGTTCAAATTCGTTTAATGGTATTTTCATTTTTAAAGTCTAATCATAGTTTGTTTTTATCATTTTGCTGTCTTTGTTCTTATGGTCCCTAACGGGTTTGGCTATGCGTAGTGCGGGATTTTGAAAGACTGAACTTTCAATTTACTACT
>CAZAOG010000131.1:0-7399 GCA_964486645.1 uncultured Ignavibacteriaceae bacterium
TTACGGAAGCAGCAAATCGTTTACAATTACGCCGAATACCGGCTATAAAATCGGAAGCATAACTGTTGACGGAAATCCCGTTGCGGTAACAACACCGTCCCAACAGACTTACACTTTTAATAATGTAACAACCGACCATGTAATCTCAGCTTCATTTAATGCAGATGTAATATATTATTCTTTTAGCGGTAAAATACTTTATAATAATACGTCCAATTCACCTTTACAAAACGTTACGTTAAAATTAACATCATCTAATACTACCGTAGAAGCTACCACAAATTCTGCAGGCGAATTTATTTTTAATAATCTTCTTCCCGGGACGTATCAAATTGTTTTAAGTACAACTAATACTTGGGGAGGTGTAAATTCTACGGATGCTTTAAGAACGGTAAGAGTATTTACTAATCTCGATACATTTATAAACATACAAAAGAAAGCAGCCGACGTTAATAACGACGGAAGTATAAACAGCACCGATGCCCTGTTGATAGTAAGAAGATTTGCAAATTTAATCACATCATTTGCAATTTCTGATTGGGTGTACGATGCACCGGCGAGCGTTACAATTTCAAATCAGAATAAAACTTTGGTAATAAAAGCACTTGCCAGCGGAGACGTTGACGGATCGCGGATCCCCTAAATATAACTCTTTTAGTTTCCGTTTCACACTAAGTTCAAATCCGTTAACTTACTTTATAATTTTTAAACAATTTAAAAGATACTTCTGAAAAATTATTTTTATTTAATCAAAATAATTCTTGCCATTTTTAATTTTTCAGAAATCTCCGGAAAGAAATATTACATTTTTTTTATATTATAATTAACTTATTGCCAAAAGTTAATGTTATATTTTTTAGGATACAGATTATTTTAAACGATAACAAGAATTTTGTTTTTATTGTGTGGTTAAATCAAAATATAAAACTATTTATTTTAATTATAAGCAGTTAAAAAAAATAGATTTATTGACAACTTTTTATGATAGAAAAAAAGATACTTAAAGAATTATTTTCAAAGGGGAAAAATTCCGACAAAGCTTGGAGGGAATTCCTCCATTCATATTCCAAGCTAATACTTAAAATTATTTGGCGGTATACACACGATTATGATGAAGCGATGAGCAAATATCTTTTTGTCTGTTCAAGTCTTTGTAAAAATGATTTTAAGGTCATGAAAAAATTTGAAATTGTACACAACAGAAAAAAAACAAAACTTGCGGCTTGGCTTACCGTAGTTGTCAATCACTTGTGTATTGACGAATACCGCATAAAAGAGGGAAGGAAAAGACATCCCAAAGCAATTTTAAGTTTGAATGATTTTGATAAGAAAGTATTTGAACTGTACTACTGGAAAGGATATGAAATAAGTCAAATTGAACAATATCTAAATCTAAAATCCGATGAAATAAATGAACTGACGGAATCATTGGATAGAATTACCGACGTTATATCTCCCGGTTTTGAGAAGAAAAGACTGGACAAAAGAAAACCTTATTTTGTTGAATTCAAAGATTATCATTTAAATGATTCGGTTAAAAAGCAAAGTTTCGATATGGAAGAGTTAGCTGAAAAATTGGGAAGCTGGGTGGATAAATTACCCGAAAAAGAAAAACTCATTGTAAAATTTAAATATTGGGAAAATTTTTCCGCACCTGCCATTTCAAAAATTATGAATATCTCCGAAAGGCAGGTTTATTCAATTTTAGAAAAGACATTAAAAGATTTAAGAGAGTTTGCTAAAAAAGACAGCGTAAATTTTTAAATTTGTCCGTATATAATTATTGAGAAATAAAAGAAAAATAAATGCATATATCTGACGAAAAAATAGCGGAGCTGATAGACGGGAAAATTTCCAAAGATGACTTGGAGCTATTACTTGCACACGCGGCAAAATGTAACGAATGTTTTGAACTTATAGCCGAATCGATAAGAACTTACAAAGATTATCAAATTGAATCTTTGCCGCAGCTAAGTGATGAAGCGGTTAAAAAAGCAGAAGAATTAGTAAGGTTCGAAGAAGACAAAGTAAAGGGACGTAATTTATTTAGAATAAACAAACCCTTGCCCGCATTTGCTGTCTTAATATTTATAGTGATTATAGGTGCGGGTACGTGGTATTACTTTAATGTAAATCAGAAAAACATTTCAACTTTTAGAGCGGGAAATTCAACAATTGAATTGCGGATAAATAATCCCTCCGACGAAGAAAGTTTAACCAAAGACAATTTAGTTTTCAGTTGGCAAGAAATTAAAAATGCCGTTGGTTATCAACTTACAATATTTGACGAATATGGAAACGTTATTGTTGAAAAGAGGACAAAAATTAACCATATTGATATTTCAAATGAAGTAAGGTTGATATCCGGTAAAAAATATTCTTGGCAGGTTGATGCCTTTTTACCGAATGCGTCAAAAATAAATTCGAAACTAAATGTCTTTACCCTTATCGAAAAGTAAATTTTACTCCTTTTATTTATGGCTGATTATAATAGCCGTATTATTTATCGTACTTTACTTTTTATTACCGTTCGATAATTATCCGGTCGAAGAAAGATTAAGACTTGCAGAAAAGAAAGCACTTGCTTGGCAATTAATCGATGCGGAAAAAATACTGGAGCCCGCTGCCGAAGATAACAAGTCCGATCTTAAATTTGTTAATGCCTATGTTGAAGTACTTTTAAAAGAAGGAAAAATAAAGAAAGCCAAAAGCTACATACAGGGGATTAAAAATTATAAAAAAATTAACGACCCGCGGTTTTTGTTAAATACCTCTCAGATTTATTACTTCATCGGCTTACCCGATTCGGCGGCAATATTTGCAAACAATGCCGTTTTCTACTCAAGAAAAAACAATAATGATAAAGTTGAATCAAAGGCGAACAATATAATCGGATTGATAAATTTTTATCTCGCCCGCTACGATTCTGCATTAATATATCAATACAAAGCGTTGGCTCTCTCTAAAAATTCCGGGATTAAAAACGTACAGGCGGATGCCTTGAGACAAATAGGCGTAATCTATTGGTACAAGGGAAAGTTGGATTCGGCTCTCAATAGTTTTTATCTTCCCGCACTCAGTCTTTACAGAAAAGTGAACGATAAAATCGGTGAAGCTATTACCCTTAATGACATCGGGCTGATATACTTCGATAAAAAAGATTGGTTCAAAGAATACCCGTACCATTTACAGGCATATAAAATCCAAAAAAAGGTCAATGATCTGCTCGGACTTGCGGATACTTATTATTTCCTTGCCCACGTTCCTATATTTAATAAAAGAATGCTGAATTACGAATATGAATATATAACAAAGAGCTACAATTTAAGTTTAAGTATCGGTTATAAATGGGGGAATATTGTTGCAAGAAACAGATTGATACTATTTGTTTTACAGCATTCGTCTCTTTACCCGTCTACGCAGATAAAAAAAAGTTCAAAAGAAGACAACACCGGGGAAGGGCAAATAATATCGACCGTATTGGAATTATATGCTGCCGACAAAGGAAAGAATTTTGAAAATATTATTTCCGTTAATAAAAAATTATTTTCACTTAGCGATTCTTTGGGTTATGAAGTATATAAATTTTGGTCATTGTTAAATTTAAGTTCTGCGTTATTTGAAACAGGAAAAATAAACGAAGCTAAAAGTTATTTGCTTAAAGCAAAAGAACTTACTTATACTAAAAAAGGAAGGAAATATAATCCGATAAATATTGATTTGCTTCTTTCCCGTATTTATAAAAAACAAAATGAAATAAATAAATCGATAAATATTCTGAAAGCAAAAGCTGCCGTTTATGATTCTATTTATTCCGTAAACATTAATAAGCCGCAATCTGTTTATAATTACGAATCTGCCGTGGTGTCCGTATATTGGAAAAGGTCTTTAATTTATTCCCTTTTGTTGGATAACTTGTTCGATGCCGGCAGGACCGAGGAATTTTTCAAATATTCCGAACTTCAAAGGTTGCTGCCGTTTTGGGGTAAATATCAGAATGAAGAAAATACCGAGGGACTATCTTTCTCCAATTTATTAATGGATTTTCAAAAATCGGATGCCGAAGGTAAAAACCTTTGGCCGCCGATTATAAACAAATTGGAAAAGTTAATTTCCCTTCACAGCCATGGAAATAAAAACGTAAATTATTTTTACGGCGGGCATTCCGCACTTTCAACAATTTCAACCGCGGATGTTCAAAAAAAATTAAAACTTAAAGACCTGTTTGTTGAATATGCTTTCGGCGAAGAAAATCTTTATGCCGTTGTAATAAATAAAAGTAAAATCAAATTATTAAAATTATTTGTTAACAAAGAAAACATAACAAAGCTGATAAATCATTTTATTAAGACTTTGAAGAGAGGAAAAGACAACCCCGATGATAAATTGTGGATGGGTCCCGCAAAAAATTTATTTAACAAACTTATAAAGCCCGTAATAGACGACGGATTACTGAAAGCAGGGAGCAACTTGATAATATCGCCCCACGGCTCTATTCATTTATTGCCCTTTAATGCCTTGTTAAATACAGTCGTGAGCTATAAAGAAAAATTTTTAGTAGAAGATTATAATATTAGTTTTGTTACTTCGGCAAAATCCATAAGCGGGAAAAGCGGAACAAAATTAAAAAAATACTTGGGTGTTGCGCCGGGCAATAACGGTTTGGTTTACGCCGATAAAGAAATAAAAGAAATCCCCGATTCTTTATTTATAACTAAGAAATTATTGACTGGTAAAAATGCCACCAAAAGTAAATTTTTAGAAATAGCTGCCGAATATGATATTATTCATATTGCAAGTCATACAAAAATCAACTCACAAAACCCCCTTTATTCTTCTATAGAGTTTGCGGATAAACCGTTAAAAATATATGAAATATTTAAAACGGGATTTAAGCCGGTATTGTTAATTTTAAGCTCGTGTAAGACCGGCAATGCTGTCGGAATGGTAAACGACATCCCTACGGAAATAGATTTAATAAATTTTACCAGGGCATTTCTGGAAAGAGGGGTTAAAAACGTAATAGCTACAAAATGGCTATTGGAAGATGAATCCGCATATTTGATAATGAGATATTTCTTTAAATACTTAAAACAAGAGAAAGAATACCCCCGTTTCGACGAAATATTAACAACAGCTCAAAGAAAGTATCTGAAAGACGCAAAAACAAAAGGATTTAAAACCCATCCGTATTATTGGGCTCCATTTTATATAAATCTATAAAATTATTGATTCCTTTCCGTAATTGGGAATAAATTGTCCGTATATAATAGACAACCCTTATATTATATATAAAAGCTTAAGCCTTAGTTTTAGCTTAATAACAAAAAACAGGAAGGTGTTATGCAAAAAAAACCTTTACTCCTCTTATTGTTTGTATTATTTATTTTTACACGTTTTACATCAGCGCAGTGGCAGGCTGCAAACGGACCGACCGGCGGGAATGTAAATACATTGTTTAATTTTACCGTTGAAGGCAACGGTGTTGTTTATGCCGGGTCACCTTTCGGATTATTCAAGTCCACCGACAGCGGCGTCACATGGAATCCGATCGCTCCGGCATTAGCCGGTAAAAGCATCAGCAGTATAAATTCGTTCGGACCTAATCTTTACGTTGGAACCAAAGGTTACGGAGTGTATACCTCTACCGATTCCGGCAAGACTTTTAATAATTTCAATTCATCAAGTAAACTTGGATGGATAAATACTTTAGCTTTAGCCGGGGAGGTATTGTTTGCTGGAGGAGTAGGCGGAGTTATGAGGTCTAATGATAACGGAAATACTTGGACAAAGGTAGGGACGTTAACATCGGGAAAAACAATTACTTCAATTACTACTTACTCGGATGCCAACAATACATTTATTATTGCCGGCGATGATAAAGGTTCCGTTTATACGTCCACTGATTTTGGCGCAAGTTGGGTAGAAAAAAACCCCACCCAGAAACTCGGTTTTATTGAAAGAATAGGTCATCACGTGCTTGCACCTACAATATCTGCTCCGCCGCCTATTTGGGCTGCTACACGCAGTAAGGGTATTGCAGTAACAACCGATAACGGCGCAACCTGGAATTTTAAGAATAACGGATTACCTCTTGTCGCGGTTACTAATTTCGCTTTTACGGATGCAAATAATTTTGTTGTTTCAACCGCCGGATTGGGATTATTCAAAACAACCGACGGAGGAAATAACTGGATTCAAATAAGTAATAACGGATTAACGGATAAGTTTGTAAATACTTTAATATTGTTGGGGTTAAATCTTGTAGCCGGTACTCAGAGCGGAATATTTCAAACTTTAGTGAATTCAATCATCTGGCAGCCAACAAATACAGGCTTGCTTAATATTGCCGTAAATTCCTTTTTAATGATCGGAAATTCAATTTATGCGGGAACTTCCGGCGGTGTTTTTCTTTCAACAGATTTTGGGTTGAATTGGCTGCTGGTCGGATTAGCAAAAACATTTATCGCCACATTAATCCCCGGACCTGCAGGTATGATTTTGGCAGGCGTTCTATTTGGCGGGTTGATGAAATCTACGAACAACGGAAATACTTGGACAAGAGTAAGCGGCGGCGCACTTGACGAATTTACTTCTGTTACCTCGGGAGTATATAACGGCAATAACGGGCTTTACGTAATCGGCACCGAAACCAAAGGTGCTTTGAAAAGTTCCGATTTAACAAATTGGACTAATACGGGAGGATTAGACCTACAGTTTGTTTCCGATATCCAAAGTGATCCGAGCGGTACTAAATATTATGCAGGCTCCTCCGGTGGTCTTTTTGAATCTGACGACGGAGGCAATAATTTTGTAAAAATCGGGTTTGACGGTAAGAATGTAATCAAGGTTAATATTTTAGATTCCCTGAAAATTTTAGCTTCAACCGGTGACTCGGGTATATTTCAGTCAATCGACGGAGGGAAAACCTGGACCCAAAAATGGGATAATAATGCTAAAGGAGCATCAGTCATATCGGTATATGTGATTTCCGAAAGTTCGTGGATTGTAACGACTTCCAAAGGAACTTTTATAACCGAAGATTTCGGGGAAACATACAGCAATCAAGATACCGGATTAATATTAAAAGATGTTAAAGCTATTCTTCCTATCGCTAAACCAAATAAAACTGCTTTTACAAATACAACCTTCGATATTTTAGGCGGTACTAACGGAATGAGTGTTTGGCTTTTGCCTAATTTTGTAGTAACGGCTATTGACGATAATAATTCTTCCATTCCCAATAATTTCTCATTATCACAAAACTACCCGAATCCATTTAATCCGAGTACGGTTATCAATTTTCAGCTATCAGTATTCAGCAAAGTATCGCTCAAAGTATACGATGTGCTTGGCAGAGAAGTAGCTACTTTAGTAAACGAAGAAAAACCTGCCGGTA
>CAZAOG010000132.1:0-7395 GCA_964486645.1 uncultured Ignavibacteriaceae bacterium
GGCTGTGACCCGAGCAGACCCGACCTGCACATCGGTCACTCCGTTGTTCTGCGTAAGCTTGCGCAATTTCAAAGCCTGGGACATCAGGCAGTTCTGATAATCGGTGATTTTACCGGAATGATAGGCGACCCGTCGGGCAGAAACAAGACACGTCCTTCTTTAACTCTTGAAGAAGCAAGGAAAAACGGACAGTCTTATTTTGAGCAGGCTTCAAAAATTTTGGATAAGGAAAAAACAAAAATAGTTCATAACTCGGATTGGCTGAGCAAAATGTCTTTTGAAGATGTAATAAGGCTCGCATCAAAATATACCGTTGCCAGAATGCTTGAGAGGGATGATTTTACAAAAAGGTATAAAACGGGCGTACCGATAAGCATGCACGAACTGCTTTATCCGCTGGCTCAGGCAATGGATTCCGTAGCAATTAAAAGCGATGTTGAACTCGGAGGAACCGATCAAAAATTCAACCTTCTTGTAGGCAGAGATATTCAAAGAGAGCACGGACTTGAGCCGCAGGTAATTTTAACAATGCCTCTTATCGTCGGCACCGACGGTGTTGAAAAGATGAGCAAGTCTTACGATAATTATATCGGAATTTCGGATTTGCCCAAGGACATTTACGGAAGAACTCTTTCGATTCCCGATAATTTAATTTACAATTATTTCGAATTGGCAACCGACGTTTCAAAGGACGAATTAGCCGAAATTAAAAAGGAACTTGAAGACGGCAAAACAAATCCGAGAAATTTGAAAAGGCATCTTGCAAGAACATTCGTGAGAATGTATTACGATGAACAAACAGCTGAAAATGCCGAAGAAGAATTCGACAAAATTTTTATAAAAAAAGACGTACCCGATGATATACCGGAGTTTGATTTATCATCTTTCTCCGGACAAATAAATATTCTGGATTTAATAGTCGTCGTTAAATTCGCTTCTTCAAAAGGAGAAGCGAGAAGACTTGTTATGCAAGGCGGTGTTTCTATTGACGGAGAAAAAATAAACGATATAAAAACAAATATTAAAATTAATGACGGGCAAATTTTGAAAGTGGGTAAACGTAAATTTGCTAAACTTAAAAAATAATCTAATAGGAAAAAGAATTGTATCTACCAAAAAAAATATTTTTTACCAAAGGAGTCGGAAGAGATAAAAATTATTTAACTTCATTCGAACTGGCGTTAAGATCTGCCGGTATTGAAATGTGCAACCTTGTTACCGTCAGCAGTATTTATCCTACGAACTGCAAACGTCTAACGCGAGAAGAGGGTGTAAAGCTTTTAAAACCCGGACAAATTACTTTTGCGGTGATGGCAAGAAATTCAACTAACGAACCAAACAGACTTATTGCGGCATCGATAGGTGTTGCACTGCCAAAGGACAAGAAAATGTACGGATATCTTTCGGAACATCATCCTTACGGACAAACGGAAAAAGTAGCGGGTGAATATGCCGAAGACCTTGCGGCTACCATGCTTGCTACAACACTCGGCGTTGATTTCAACCCCGACACAGATTGGAACGAAAGGGAAAATATTTATAAAATGTCCGGAAAAATTATTCGCAGTTTTAACATTACTCAATCGGCAAGAGGACAGAAGAAAGGACTCTGGACAACTGTACTTGCAACAGCAATATTACTACCATAAAATACTATGCTTTTTAACGAAACTACATTCTGGTTTATCTTTTCTGCTATTGCTATTACAATTATAATAATAGACCTGTATTTAACCGACCACTCCAAGGCTAAATCGCCATTAAAAAAGAGCTTAATATGGAGCGGCGTTTGGATAAGCACGGCGCTTCTATTCAGTGTCTTTTTATATTTTTATTTGGAAGAAGGACACGTAAAATCAATTGAATTTTTAACCGGCTATTTAATTGAATACTCCCTATCCGTAGATAATCTTTTTGTCTTCCTTATGATATTCACGGTTATGGGCGTTCCGAAAGCAAATCAGCCGCACATTTTAAAATGGGGAATTTTAAGCGCGGTTGTTTTCAGAATTATTTTCATTTTGCTGGGCGTGGGACTGATAAATATGTTCCACCCGGTTATTTACCTTTTCGGATTAATACTTATATACGCTGCTTATAAAATGATGAGAGACAAGCAGGAGAAGATTGATTATGAGAACAACTACTTAATAAAATTTATGCGTAAGCATTTTAATATTCATACGAGCTTTGAAAAAAATAAATTCTTTATAAGGAAGAATGGTAAGCTCTTTGTAACGTCATTGTTCTTAACCTTGGTTCTAATTGAATCGTCCGATATCATTTTTGCGGTAGATTCCATCCCTGCCGTAATATCAATTACAAAAGATCCTTTCATAATTATCACATCTAATATTTTTGCCATTTTGGGACTTAGATCGCTGTACTTTGCTCTTTCCGGACTTGTTGATTTATTTCATTACTTAAAATACGGTGTCGGTTTGATCTTATTATTCGTAGGTATCAAAATGTTGCTTTCCGAAATATTTATAATTCCCACATCAATTTCTTTAGGTGTGATTATATTCTTATTAGCGGCTTCAATAATTTTATCTTTGATTATAAGGAAGGATAAGACCTCTGCGTAACTCTGTGTCGCTCTGTGGTGTTAATTCCCTTTTAATTTACAATCTCCCAAAAACAAACAAACAAAATGAAAAACAACGGACATTACCAGCCCGGCAAGAAGCGGCTCTACATCTTTTAAAAAATATACGGAAGAGAAATTACTCCTTACAAAATACCAGATAACACTTATTCCTACCGATAAAATCATTTCATATAAAATTAATTTACCGGCTATTTTTATTTTTGGATAGTAAGCGCTAACAATGGGCATGATTATTCCCGGTACAGAAAAAGAACCCAGCAAATACCAAATATCTATTACCGAAGGGATAAAATAAGCTAATGCCAAAGCAATAATTCCGGCTATTATTAAACCGATAAAAGTATATTTTTTAAGAAGACTTTCATCATTCTTTTTATCGAGACGGAAAATAAAATCACGCGCAATTGTCGTTCCGCTTAAGAATAAAAAACTGTTTGAGGTTGAAAGTATGGTTGCAAATAAACCCGCGTAAAAAATACCTTTAATCCCGGGACTCAATATTTTTTCCGCAAATAGAGGGAAAGACAAAACCGGATTGGTTAAATCGGGCAGCAGAGCTTTGGCATATAACCCTGTTGATGTTGTAAGAAAATCAAACAAAGCCCAGAATAAAATTGAAATGAGAATACCTTTACGTGCGATGCTGCCGGATCTTGCGGAATAGCAGCGCTGATGAAACCCCGGGTCGGCAAAAGTCCACAGAGCGATAAAAAACCAGACCAAAATATAAGACAGCGAAGCACCTCCGCTTACACTCAAATGTTCTGCAGGTAAATTTTTGCTTAAAAATTCCGTTCCGCCTAAATTTGAGTAAGATAAAATTACAATTAAAATAAAGCCGGTGAACATTACAAAAAACTGAAAAACATCCACATAAACGTTTGAACGAAAACCGCCTTTCAACAAATAAGAGATGGATAATATAAGAGCAATTAATAAACTTAGGAACAAGTTGATGTTAAAAATCAAAGAGATTAAACTTGCAATCATTAAAAGATAAGGAGCGGGCGAAACTAAAACGAAGACTAAAATTGCGACGAATAATCCTGCTTTCTTCCCATAGAGTTCATTTATCTTATCGGGAATGGTAAAAAGCGAGGCTTTGTGAATTTTCTTTGCAAAAAAAAGTGCGAATAAAAAAGCGAAAATATAATAAGGCAAACCCTGTGTGAACCAGCTTAGCAGACCGTATCTATATGTAAACTCACCTACTCCCAAAATACCGCCGTACCAGGTAGAAACGGTTGTAAGTACAAATAAAAACAATCCTACATTTCTGCCGAGAAGCAGATAATCATTTGCTTCGCTGCTTGTTTTTCTGCCCGTAAAAAAACCTATTGCCAAAACAATAAAGAAAAAGGCAAGTATTACAAGAATATCAGGACTGCTAAAAGAGACCATTTTTCTTTATCATTTTATACTCTCTGATAATAAGTCCCACGCCACCATTAATTTTTACGGTAACGTTTTCTCTAACGGCTTGATTGCTTGTACTTTCTTTTTCCCCGAAAGGTAAAGAAATATTTTTAAGCGGATATTTTAATCCGGAGGAAACAAATTTTGTTTTCCGGTCGAAACCGTAAAGAGAAATAAATTCGCCCTTTTGTGCTTTAAAACTTGATTTGCCTTTTAACGGTGTTATAAAAGATTCACCGGACAACATCACAATTTTTATTATATCGTAAAACTTGATAAGTATTCCCAAATTACAAATTGAATGGTCAAGTCTGTCGCCGGTTCCTCCGAGCAAAACAGCGCACTTAAAATTTTTCTTTACGGCAAACTTCAGACATTTTTCAATATCCGTATCGTTCTGTCTTTTATATTGAATTATTTGGGATTTCTTTTTAAAATATTTTAATGTTGAAGCATCCACGGAATCCAAATCACCGATAATGTAATCCGGTATAATTTTTAATTTGGAGGCGGAATTGGCTCCGCCGTCGGCACAGAATATTGTGGAATAGCCATGTTTGATAAAGTAATTTACTTCACTTTTTTTCGGGGGTTTTCCGTTGGCGATGATAATACATTTCTTCATATTTATAATCCGATATTTAGTCCGAAAAAGAAGCTTCTGTCCGCTGCAGGAAAGAACTCCCCGCCGATTGCATTTGCAGAGTATAAGTTATCAAATAAATTGTTTACTTGAAAAAATATTTTTGAAGCCGTTAAAGAATTAAACAAATTGAACTCATAGCTGATAAGCAGCGAAGCCGAGAAATAGGCTTCGTTTACATTATCGTTGTACGAAACGAATCCGGGGTATTTTTTCAAATAATTTAAAAGATTTTCACCGTAATTATCGGAGTAAAACCTGCCCACATATTTACCGGAAAATCGGGAGTAGAAATTTTCGTATCTATATTGAATTCCAAAATTGGCTAAGAAATCCGGGAAACCGCTGATGCTGTTACCGCTTATATCAATTATATTGCTTCCACTCAAGAAAAATCTGCCGTTCGTTATTTTATTTTTACTGTAAGTGGCGTTTCCGAAAATTTTCAACCCTTCCTTAACTTTTAATTCGGCCGTAAATTCTATACCTCTGTGAATTGTTTTGTCAACGTTGCCTGTGGTTGGCTGACCGAACCTGTCAACTTTTCCGTTTTTTACAATTTCGTCCTTAAATATCATATAATACAAATTAACGGTCGCTGAAAAATTAGAAGAATTAAAAGTATACCCCAATTCAAAGTCATTCATCTTTTCCGGCTGTACTAAAGGTTTGTTGTAGTTGTATGTACCGTCGGGATTTTGTTCGAATTTCGGTACTTCTCCGCCGCTTGATTCACTTGCACGGTAGTAATTTACAAGCCTCGGCTCACGCGTAACCCTTGCAAAGGAAAAATACACGCTTTGATTTTTATCCAATTTATAATTTAAACCGAAACGCGGGTTTAAATAAACATCGCTTATATCAAATTGATTACCCAAATATTTTTCATCGTAAAGTTTGTATTTATGGTAAGCAACTTGAAGCTCGCCCAATAAATTAAGCTTTTCGTTTACCCTGTAGTTTTCGTGCAGGTAGCCGTTGATAATATTTTTACCGCCTTTGTAAAAATAATATCTGTAATCCTTTGTCAGTTTAGCGGGTAAATTTTCTCCGAAGCCGATGCTTCCCCAATGATCAGACCTGTGAATTCTTATTTCGCCGCCAATTATCAATTCTCCCTTGCTCTGCTTTATACTTATTCTCGGTATCCACCCGAACTGTGTGTTTTCAACCTGTGCTCTTATCAAAACATTCCCCGGGTTACCGTTGGGATTAAACCCGTTTGCAGACGTTAACCTTAAATAAGAAGTATCAGCCCAAGATCCGTCAAAATCGAAAAAACCGTTACCGACTACTAAGAATAAAGCCGAATTCAATTTCACGTTTTTATTCAATTGATATTCATTCAGAATTTCATAATGCGGCTGGGAAAAATTTTCAATTTCGCTCGGTCTTCTCGGAGTTACAAAAGTATAAGCGTTATTTGCTGCTTCCCAGTATGAAAAGTTCTGCTTCCGTAAGATTCTGTCTTTGACTGCAAATTTAGGCAGACCGGTATAAGCCAGACCGTCAGAAATAGGACCGCCGTAAAAATTTAATTGAGTTGTAAGATTTTTATCATATCTGATTGCGGATAAATAATAAGAGTTGAAATTTGTCCAGCTCAAATTTCTGTAACCGCTGCTCAAAGTTTTGGAAAGTTTGGCATATACGGAATATTTGTCATCAATAAGTCCGCTTGAAAAAGATACGGAATATTTTCTTGTGTTAAAACTGCCGAAAGAAACTTCTGCTTTTTGAAACGGTTTATTTGAAAAAGTGGAAGTAATAATATTAATCGAACCTCCGACGGCAGGGTAACCTGTGATACCCGATCCTGCTCCCCTTTGAACTTGAATCAGCTCCGTGCTTCCGATCAGATCCGGAAAATCAAGCCAGTAAACATTATTGTCTTCCGGGTCGTTTTGAGGAATTCCGTTAATTGAGACAGATATCCTTCTTTGGTCAAAGCCCCTTATACTTAAGTAATTATATCCTATACCGTTACCGTTTTCAGAATAGAAAGTAGTCGAGGGCAAATTGCTCAAAAATTCCGGTATGTCCTGGAAGGTATAATTATCGTCAATTTCTTTCCTTTTTATTTTATTGAACGTAAAGGGAGTGAATCCTTTTTTGCCTAAATTTCCTTCAACAAATATAGTTTGTGAAGGAATAATTTTGGGAGCAAGCATAATTTCCACTGTTTCGGAAAGATCAATATCTTTTAATTTTACTGTTGCGGATGTATATCCCACATAGCTGGCAACTATTTCATTATTTTTTGTTATTTCGCCTGATAGAACAAATTTTCCGTCTTTGCCGCTAACCGTACCGATGGAACTTCCTTTTATTCTAACATTAGCATTGGGCAGAGCTTTCAGGGTTGCCGAATCAATTATTTTACCGTTGATAGTTATTTGCTGTGCACTTACAAACGAAGAAATAAGAAACAACAACAGAATTACGTTTTTCATTTTTTTACCTCCTTTAAATGAAAAAAGCCGTTTAATGTCCGAAGGACTACTCCGGAGAAACGGCTGAACTGTAATACTGTTGCAGCCCGTTTCCCTACGCCGGTATTACCCGGATCAGGTTAGAGGGTATTATCTCAGTTATCCGGCAGCTGCCGGATAACACCCCTAACGGCTTTTGTGTTAAAAATTATTTACGCAAATATAATTAATTTTTAATGAATTGTCATTAATAGCAGTTTACTTCAGCGCTTCGGAGCCAAAGTTTTAATCTA
>CAZAOG010000133.1:0-7342 GCA_964486645.1 uncultured Ignavibacteriaceae bacterium
TTAAAAAACAAAAATCTTATTTGACAGAATAGATATAGTTATATATTTTGCATTCAAATTTTTGGGGCTATAGCTCAGTTGGGAGAGCGCTTGAATGGCATTCAAAAGGTCAGCGGTTCGATCCCGCTTAGCTCCACTTTTATAACTCAATCCATAAAATGAAAATAAGATTATTAAAATACTTCCTCCCTTTGTTGTTATTAACTTTTCTGATTGGTTTAACAGGCTGTAAAGATACTGTAACGGGAAGTGAAGATATCGATAAAGTGATTATCCCCAGCTCCAATGTGAGTTTTTCAAAATATATTTTCCCCGTCTTTAATGTAAAATGTTCAACTGCCGGCTGCCACGACGACGGAACACGTGCAGGAGGTTTAAGTTTAACCAGTTGGGCAAACGCAACGATAGACCCAAGTATTATCTTCCCCTTTAAACCTGATAACAGCAAATTGGTTTGGGCAATAGAAGGACAACCCGGAGTTGCACCTATGCCACCAATCGGGTTTGTAAGACCTTTAACGCCGAATCAAATACAGGGTATCAGAACTTGGATTTTGGAAGGAGCTAAGAACAATTAACTTTTTTTCAAGTGAAAGTTAAATGGGGAAATTTAGCAGACCGGTAAACAATTCAAAAATTTTTAATAAATTACCCGTAAAAAAAAACTTAGCCGCCGGTTCGCTAATGTTTAAACGCCAATGATGAATAGCCGCAGGCAAATAACTTACCTTGCCGGTCTTATTACTTCAATGATTTTTTTTCAACGGAATATAATATCGATAATTATTTTCCGTTTACTCTTAAAATTGGAAGTAAATATTAGGCTGCAAGTCTGCAAATTTAAATTGAACAATAAGCAATATCATTGCGGCTAATAATAAAGCCTGAACAACAATCGGCATTTTTACAACAAAATTTTCCGTCCATCTTTCCCAAGATTCCGGCAGAAAATGCAGTACATATCCGATTACCATTAATATGATAATCATAGGATAAGCATCTATAAATTGCATAAATACCCCTGCCTGGAAGAATCCGAAAATCTGACTTACTACTTCCCATCCGCTTTCGATTGAGAAAGCTCTGAAAAATATAAATGCAAAAACAACTAAATGAAATGTAATAACAATCTGGAAAAACTTCAGGATTTTTGTATTACTCAGTTTCAATTTGTTGTAAAGCAAGGTTTTAGGCTTTTTCAAAAATACGGATATTACAATATACAGCCCGTGCAATGTGCCGAAGAAAACGAACGTCCAAGCCGCACCATGCCAAAAACCTATTAAAAAGAAAGTTACAAACAAAGCTATTGCCGTTCCGTAAATTCTAAGATTTCTTAACTTCATTTGAAGAGGTGCAAACAGGTAATCGAGCAGCCAGGAAGATAATGAGATATGCCATCTCCTCCAAAAATCGGCTATACTTGTAGCTTTAAATGGCGCGTTAAAGTTATCCATAATATTAAAGCCCAATAAAAGAGCCACACCGATTGCCATATCCGTGTAACCGGAAAAATCGGTATAAAGCTGAAGGGTGTAAGCATACGATGCTAATAAGTTTTCCACTCCGGTGTATCTTGTCGGGTCGCCAAAAACTCTGTCGACAAAATTAAGTCCGATAAAATCGGCAATAACAATTTTTTTAAATAAACCCGCCATAATAAGATAAGCGCCTTTTCCGATATTTTCTTTCGGAACATTTATTTCGCTTTGAATTTGAGGCAGCATTTTGGATGCTCGGTCTATAGGACCGATTAGCAAATCGGCAAAGAAAAACATGTATAGTGAAAAATCCCTAAAACTTTTAACAGGTTGGAGCGAACCCATATAAATATCAATTACGTAGCTCAATCCTTTAAAAGTATAAAAGGAAATACCGATGGGAAGAAAAATATCGAGCGCGCTAATATTACCCGAACTGATATCGTTAATAATTTGAATGAAAAAGTTAGTGTACTTAAAGTAGCCGAGTACACCAAGATTAATCACCAATGTTAAAATAAAAAGTAATTTCCTTTCACTTTTTCCTTCTTTCAGTGAACCGAGCATTTGTCCTGAATAGAAATTTATAATTGTCATAACAACAAGGATCAGAAAATAATCACCGACGGCTTTATAATAGAAGAAAAGGGAAAAGAATATAAGTGTAAAAATTCGAAGATTTTTTTTGTGTGCAAAAATTCTGTAGAAAACTAATAACGTAAAGAAAAAAAAGAGGAAGAAACTTGTACTGAAAAGTAAGGGATCACCTTCTTGATAAGTAAATAATTGAAGCAGCTTACTAAAATCTATATTGAATAGCATTCATTCTCCGTAAAAATTTTAATATTAATTCTATTTTTGTTCTAATTTAGAATTTACCAAGTTTTGAAGATCCCCGATATTTTTGCATCTTAATACCTCAATGCCTTTGAAACGAACATTAAATGCTTTTTCAACGGCAAGAATAACATTAATATGATTGAGTGAATCCCAACCCGGAACCTGGTCTGCTGTTGTGTCATCCTGTATGTCAAAATCATCCAAATTAAGTTCCTCAAGAATAGTTTTTTTAAATTTTTCCGTTATCATATATTAACTCCATTTTATATTTTCTTTTTTAACTACCAATCTTTCTCTGTTGGCTTTTCTGCTCGGTTTACCCGCAGAACTTTTTATCATCCATCTCGGCGGTACCAAATAAACTTTTTTAATGTTAATATCATCCGCCATTCCGGCTTTTATTATTTCCAACTTTAACTTTTTATGCTCTTCTTTGTCGGTTATTTTGGTCTCCGCGGCAACGCTGATCTGCTCGCTTCCGAGTTCTTCGTCATCCTCTCCGAACGCAACAACTCTTCCGGGAATTACTCCGGGAACGTGACTAACCAAATCTTCAACATCCTCGGGATAAACATTGTTGCCGGCTACAATAATTATATCTTTTTTCCTGCCTATTATATAATACTCTCCGTCCAAACAAAAACCGTAGTCGCCGCTGTAATACCAATTGTCTTTTAATACAGCGGCTGTTTTTTCCGGATAATTTCTATAACCGTCAAATAATGAAACCGAGGAGATAGCTATTTCACCTACCATTCCTTCTTTCAGTTCGTTTCCGTTTTCATCGACTATTTTAACCTCACAACCATTAATGGTCCTTCCCGATGATACACAAACTCTTGAATTTTCGTTATCTCCGTTTAATTCGATAACGCCTTTGGCAATACTTTGTCTTTTTACCCTTAAAACCTTTGCCTCGGTATCCGGCGGAGTTTGAGTTACGGCAAAGGTTGTTTCCGCCATAGCGTAGCAAGCACTTAAAGCTTCAGGTTTTACTCCGTATTTTTTATATCTTTCCAAGAATAATTTATGACTCTTATCTCTTACAGGTTCGCTGCAATTTATAAACATTCTCATACTTTCAAGTGAAACGCCTTCCAATTCGTCTTCGTGTACTTTATCGGCTAAAATATTATAGGCGAAATTGGGCAGCCAGGTAAGAGTTCCCTTTTCTTTAGAAATTGCTTCGAACAAAAGGCTGGGTATCATAACCCATTCAAAAGTATCAATTTGAACCGTAGTTATACCGAAAGACAAGGGTAAATGGAAAGCTGCTATCAAACCCATATCGTGATACAAAGGAAGCCAGCTTACAATCTTATCTTCCGAGGTTAAATTAATTGCTTTACCGTAATTGGTAACGTGATCGAGCACCGCTTTGTGAGAAAGTAATACGGGTTTCTGCAATCCCGTTGTTCCGCTTGAGTGCTGTAACAATACCGGATCGGATTCCTTTATGTTTGCTCTGACCTGTTCAATATTTTCTAATTCCTTTCCTTCGAATTTTAAATCTTTTTCCCATTCCAAAGGAAAAAATATTCCTCTTATTGTGCTGTTTGTCTGCGAAACCAATGGATTTATAATTTCAGATATTGATTTTTCTGTGAGTATCCAATCCAACCCCGAACGTTTGGACATTCCCTCAATACCTTGTCTAAATTTATCGGGATGCAGTCTTGGGTTTGGATAAGCCAAAACAGCGGGAATTGCACCAATGCTTGAAATACCCAAATAAATAGGATAAAAGTATTTATTGTGTCTGATTACGGTTGCACAAACATCTCCTCGTTGAACCCCGCGTTTTTTTAGTCCTACTGCAAAACTTTCAGCAGCTTCTACAATAGCCGAAAAAGTCCATCTAAACGGCTCTTCACCTGCAACCCAATGAACTATTGCTTCTTTGTCGGGATGCTTTTCAGCGTTAGCAACCCAGCGTTCCCATTCTATTTCATGTGTTTTTGTCATAATATTGAACATAATAAGCCCTCTTTAATAACAATATTTATATTAAAAAAACCTTTATTAATTACCCCTTTATTAAATTCAGCTCCATTTAATTATTTCTTTATTATCTACCAATCTTTCCCTGTTTGCTTTCCTGCTCGGTTTGCCGGCAGAACTTTTTATCAGCCATCTCGGCGGTACCAAATAAACTTTTTTAATGTTTATATCGTCAGCCATTCCGGCTTTTATTATTTCAAGTTTTAGTTTTTTGTGTTGTTGAGTATCGGTTATTTTAGTTTCTACAGCAACACTAATCTGTTCACTGCCAAGTTCATCGTCATCTTCACCAAAAGCAATTACCCGTCCGGGGATAACGCCTTCAACCTGTCCGATTAAATCTTCAACGTCTTCGGGATAAACATTATTGCCTGCAACAATGATTATATCTTTTTTTCTTCCTATAATGTAGTAATAATCTTTATAACGGAAACCGTAATCACCGCTTAAGTACCAGCCGTCTTTCAAAACAGCCGCAGTTTTTTCCGGATAATTTCTATAACCGTCGAATAATGAAACAGACTTAATTAAAAGCTCGCCCACCAAACCATCAGGCAAATCATTTCCCCCGTCATCCACAATTCTTACCTTGCAGCCTTCTATTACTTTGCCCGATGATACACAAACTTTTGAATTTTCTCCGTTCTTAACTATTTCAACTATTCCCTTACACAATTTTTGTTTGTCGACTTTCAATGTTTTTAATTTTTCGCCCGGAGGGGATTGTGTGGTTGAAAACGTTACTTCCGCCATTCCGTATGAACTTGACAGCATGTTTTCCTTTACACCGTATTTTTTATATCTTTCATAAAATATTTTATTACTTCTGTCTCTAACCGGTTCGCTGCAATTTATAAACATTCTCATACTTTCAAGTGAAACGCCTTCCAATTCGTCTTCGTGTACTTTATCGGCTAAAATATTGTAAGCAAAATTAGGCAGCCAGGTAAGAGTTCCCTTTTCTTTTGATATTGCTTCGAGCAAAAGACTTGGTACCATTACCCATTCAAAAGTATCAATTTGAACTGTCGGAATGCCGAATGCCAAAGGAAGGTGAAAAGCTGCAATCAATCCCATATCGTGGTATAAAGGAAGCCAGCTTACAATTTTGTCATTCTGATTTATGCCGATAGATTTCCCATAGTTTTTTACGTGGTCTCGTACGGCTTTATGAGAAAGCAGTACAGGTTTTTGCAAACCCGTTGTACCGGATGAATGCTGAAGTAAGACAGGGCTTGAGCTCTTTATGTTTGCCCTCACTTCATTTATTCTTTTAAGTTCCACACCTTCAAATTTTAGATCTTTTTCCCATTCCAACGGGAAAAAGCTGCCTCTAATAGTACTGTTTTCTTCGGTAATTAAAGGTTTTATTATTTCCGATATTTCTCTTTCCGTAAGTATCCAATCCAACCCTGAACGCTTTGACATACCTTGCAAGCCTTGTCTGAATTTATCGGGATGTAGGCGCGGATTCGGATAAGCCAAAACGGCAGGAATTGCGCCGATACTTGAAATACCCAGATAAATAGGATAAAAATATTTATTGTGTCTTATTATTGTTGCGCAAACATCTCCGCGTTGGACCCCCCTTCTCTTTAGTCCGACGGCAAAACTTTCCGCAGCTTTTAAAAGATTTGAAAAAGTCCATCTAAACGGTTCCTCACCTGCAACCCAATGAATAAACGCATCCTTATCGGGAAACTTTTCAGCATTTGCGACCCAGCGATCCCATTCTAATTCTATAGTATTTGCCGCTGTGCCTATCATATTTTTCCTATTCTTTTTACTGTTATTATTCATTTAGCAATATTTAAATAAAACAATCACTCATCGATTGATTTTATTTGCATTTCCATTTCGGGTTCATCGTTTAATTCCATTTCAATAATAGAATCCGGTTTAATATCCAAAAACATATCGGTATGCTTCAACTTATAGTTTATAATTTTAGTACCTCTCGGTATTAAACTAAGAAGAACGGAAAACAGGATAGTTAAACCGACCAAAATTAATGGTCTGGTAATATTTTTAATTTTTTTCATTTTTGTTTTATTAAATTAAGATTCCTTTATGCCTCTTCTTTTATCGGGAAATTATTATAAGCGGTAAAATTACAATTATTATACCAAGGTGTAATATAAGATAAAAGGTTAAATGCTTCGACGAAGATAAAATAAGACAATTTTTTTTAAGTACAAAAAAGTTTTTTTAAGAATTTTATCATTTTGAGATAAGGAAATAGTTCAGATTTTTAGTTTTGTTAACAGATTAATTAAATAAACCGACCATATTTTATAGCCTGCGGCGGAAAGATGTATCCCGTCTGTTGTATATTTATCTTTTAAATGGTTATCTGCGGATAATTTTTTATTTAAATCGATGAACAATAAATTGTTTTTTATTGCGTATTCCCGCAATAATTCGTTTAAATATTTTACTCTTTCATTAATAGTGTCTAAAAACGAAGAGCCGTTTTTAACGAATAAAGTTGACTGCAGTACAATTTTAATTTTATGAGTTTTTAGGGTATCTACTATTTTGGTTATATTTTTAAAGACTTCCTCAGGCTGCAGACCGTAGAACAGGTCATTAATCCCTCCCATAATAAAGGATATTTCAGGTTTTAAATT
Organism: uncultured Ignavibacteriaceae bacterium; assembly: GCA_964486645.1. GTDB lineage: Bacteria > Bacteroidota > Ignavibacteria > Ignavibacteriales > Ignavibacteriaceae. Next base: position 6,953 of record CAZAOG010000133.1, read on the forward strand.
ATAAACATATTTCAGTCGGTGTAAAAATCCCGAAGTAAGGTCGCCGCTGATTCCCCTTTCGGCTATGTCGTTTCTATTTAATAATTCGTTCCAATTTACGCCGTGTGTGATTGAATTGCCCAGCATTACAATTTTTGCGCGTTTCATTCCGTAAATGTTATAAAGTTCCGTTTCTACTTTGTAACTTGGGTTCTTGAGATACAGGCTTGTATCGTTAGAGGCAGCAGCATTTTGAGGTTTAACCGAAGAAACAGTTATTAAGGATAGAAGAAAAGTAAATAAGATTTTTTTCATCGTTTTAATATAAATATTTTTTATTAAACTCACTTTACGCTGAATGTAGGAAAGTGCTTTTTTGTTATCAGGATGTAAAGTCTAAAAAGTGCTGCC
>CAZAOG010000134.1:0-7256 GCA_964486645.1 uncultured Ignavibacteriaceae bacterium
ATATTTAAATATATTTTTTTAAGATGTGCTTTCAAATAATCGAATAATTCTTTTCCAATCGCAACTTCGTCAAAAATTGCCGCGGTTTTCTCCTTGGTGAGCTTTTCATAATCTTTCTCTCTCGGCACAATTAAAGTACCGGATAAATCAATTACCGCAGGGCTTATTATCATCTCTTCCGTTCCTTTTTTATAATAACATTCGGGTCTGTGTTTTTTTCTTAAGAAAATACAGACCGTCCAACCGGATGATTCGCTGTAATAACCGAGAATGTTCATCATAGGCTCGGTCTTTATATTTAAACATTTTTGAAGAGTGGAGTATAAGTTTTCAAATAATTTGTTTATAAAATGTTTGTCTTTGGATTTTATTACTATAAATTTTCGTAATCCGTCGTTAACGCCGAAGGCTTCTTTTTTTCTTCCGTCAATAATTTTTTCGCCGTATTTCTTTATAAGATTATTTAATTCGCCAAATATTTTAAGAAAGTTTTTATTTACAGCCTGAAAGTGCAAATGGTCCGGTGCGGAAGCGCCGCAACGGGGTCCGTTGTATAAAACGGAATAATACTTACTAAGTCCTTTGCACAGTTTTAAAAATGTTTCAAAAGAACCGTCCATTCTCTGAGGGAAATGCTTGTTGAATGTTATTGTAAAGTGTTCAAAAAACACGGGGTTGGGATTGCAGAGAATTAAATACTCATCGTTATAATTTATGCCCTCCTGTTCTTCGGGGAGATTCTCCAAACAGAGGAAACATTTTCTTTTTTTAATCGCTTCACTTGAAACATCTGCGTTTGTTGATTTAATTCTTCCCGGATTAAATTGAGCATCGATGGTGAACCCTTCGAACCGAAAAGTTTTAGTCTTGATATTTTGTAATTGGGCATATCCTTTTTCAAGCGCGGCCCATTCAAGCCTTTGGTTTCTTAAAAGTATAACCAAAGCACCGGAATAATTATTATCTTCTAAAAGTTCTTCAACATTATCTTTCAAAAAAACTTTTTCTTTTAAAATAATTTGATTGTCGGTTGTCATTTCAATTTTTATTTAATTCAATTCGTTTTAAAATTTCTTCGGTGCGCAATTTATCTTTATAAAAATCATATTTGTTTTTTTTATATACAGACAAACCTGCATCCGAGTTCCCTTTCCATCTTCTGCAAATATAAAGGGGTTCATAAATTCTACCGACTTTATATTTTTTTGATAATGTAAGACAAACGGCATAATCTTCACCGTAACCAACATTCGGGAATTTATTTTCTCTAACAAGCGGAGTATAAAAAGCGCGAGGAGCTCCGAAACCGTTAACCCGAAGAGCGTTATTGTGTCCGTTTGAATTTGTCCATTCCTTGTGGGCTATTAAACCCGGAGGAATTTCATTTAAATTAAAATCCGTTAATTTATACGAACCGATTACCAACCCGCATTTTTCGTTATAAAATTTATCGACTATTTTTTGCAGCGTGTTTTCGTCAATGTAAAGATCATCGCTGTCCAACTGAACGGAAAACCTTCCGCATCTTTTATCTTTTAACGCTAAATTCCAGCAACCGCCTATATTTAAGTCCGCTTTATCGGGAATAATGTGAACAAGCCTTTTATCCTTCTCCGCAATGTGATTTAATATTTCCGTCGTGCCGTCATCTGAATTGTTGTCTACCGCAATTACATTAAAACTTTTTTTGAATTTTTGTTTTAAAGCCGAATCAACCGCATCTTTTATTGTGCTTATACGATTTTTCACGGGAATAATTATTGACGCCTCCGCTTCAAAATCCGAATCCGAAAAATCGACTTCTTCAAACTTGGGGGAAATATATGCGCCTATGTTTTTCAAATACTTTGTAAAAATAATCTCGGCTTCTTTTTGTTTGCGGGCATTACGTTTTTCCAAATAATCAAAATGCTTTTCTTCTTTACTTAAATTTACTTTTTCTTTTAATGAATATAGATATTCCGGAATGTTTTTTATCGGACTTCTTTCGGAAATTGCCAAACGCAGAGCATACAAACCCTTCCAAAGATAATTTTCATCCATTGAATTTATTCTTTCGGAAAAACATTTTTTGTTGAAAAACAAAATTGGTCCGAAGTCAAAATCATCCCTTACACTCCCGGATTGATATTCAATTACGGGATGCCGGTTAAAGCGGTTGTTTTCATATTCATAATAATTTGAATATACCAAACCGGCGCCGGATTGCTTTGCGTAATCCATAAATTTATTCAAAGCTTGTTCTTCAAAATCAACAACTCCTTCCGCCGTAATAATTATCAAGTATTCGGTATCCGTTATATTTGATATTTTTTTTAATGAAGAAACACCGAAAAATGAATCGACTAAAATTGTGTTTTTGTATTTGCCGCGGCTTTTGTTATCGGAAATAAAAAGAAACCGTTTAACCGCGGGATGCTTGGTAAAGTTATTTAAATTATTCTTGTTGGTCTCATCATCGGAATAAGGGGCATATATTGTAATTAGATTTTTCATTTTAAAAATTAATTTTTACTCCGCCCCAAAGTTCGCTGCCGCTTTCAGGCAATCCCCATTGTGTAAAATAAAGCTTGTCGAACAAATTATTTGCACGAGTGTAAATTTCCACCTTGTGTTTTTTATCAATCAAAAAATCGTAGGCAAATCGTATGTTTGTTATCAGGTAATCAGGAAGTCTTTGAAAATAAAGATAACCCTCTTTCAATCCGTATTGAATACCCGAATAAATAAATTCAAAATTGACTTGAACATTTTCAAGTGGAAAATACGAGATATCCAAAGATGAAATAATCTGCGGTTTGTATTCGAGTGTATCGACAAACATGCCGGCAGTATTCTTTGCTTTGGAATCCAAAAAAGTAAAATTGAAAGATGCTTTAAGTTTTTCTGAAAATTTGTACCTCATCACGGTTTCAATCCCAAAAGTTCTGACGGCATCTTTATTTATTCTTTTGAACTGTCTGCCGGGCAGTGTGGTTCTTACTATTCCGTCCGTTAAATTTGTATAGAACAAAGAAATGTCGGCATCGCCCGAGTCAAACGAAAAACGAAAGCCTCCTTCTGCGGTAACTGCGGATTCGGCTTTTAATTTGGGGTTTGGTACGAATCTGCCCAAAGCGCCCGAGAAAGTTTCCCGCAGTGTAGGAAATCTCGTCTTTCTGCCGAACGAAAAATGAGCGGATTGTTTTTTGTTAAAAGAATGAACCACGCCTAAATTCATACCGTAATCCGTAATTGCATCTTTTGAAGGTTTGTTCCCCGTTTTCGGTGTCGCGGAAATATCGTAGGCTGCACCGATAACAAGGGTTGTTTTATCCCAAAAATATTCCAATTCCCCGTTGCTGCTTAGAACATTCTGCCCATAAATATTTTCACGGTAATTTTGGCTTAAAATATTTTCCGTGTGTGTGGTTGTGTATCCGTTCAAGGATAATTTAATTAAAGCGTTATTGCTTATTAAAGAGGAATAAACAATTCTTCCGTTATAGGTAACGTCTTTCCCCTTTTCGATATCGTCAATTGATCCGTAGCCGATGTCTTTAAATTGGTCTATTTGTGTTTTAAAAGAAGTGCCGGAAAATGAAAAGATTATTTTTGCGGTGTTCTTTTTTGTAGGATAAATTTCTCCGTTAATATTTATTACAAATCTCTGCCACAGCGGGTACTTCCAAAATCTTGGCTTGGCAACATTATCTTCGGGCGGTACTCCTTTTTCCGCATCGTTGTATGCAAGCGTTAGGTTAAGTTTTAGTTTGGGATTTTTATAGTAGCCTATTTTCCCGAAAAAGTTTAATGATTTGCTGAAACTGTTCGTTCTTGTTTTTGCATTACTTTTGTATGAACCCGGCAAAGAAAAACCGTCTCTTCTGCTGTACTGAAAGGCCGTCATAAATGAAAAAGGTTTCAGCTTTCCCGTGTAAAGTCCGGAATAACTTTGACTGTTGTTTTCCCCTACTTTAAAAGACAACCTGCCCGAAGCGGGCTTATCCTGTAATGAAAGAGAGTTTATTTCCACCACGCCTGAAATTGAATTTGCGCCGTAAGTAGTCGAGGGAATACCTTTGGTAATATTAATTGATTCTATTACGTCTGCGGGTATTAGACTGAGGTCGATTCTGTTATCCCATGGCACATTCAAAGGAACTCCGTCGAACAGTAAAGTTATTTGTCGTTCGCCTCCGCCGCGGATGTAATATAAAGTTTCGCCCCTTGAATTTGTTTGGACTTTTACCGATGGTATCAACCTTCCTACGTCGCTTAAATTTAGTGCGTCGGCTTCTTTTAATTCCTTTGCATCAATATCGATAACTATTTTTGTTTTTAGTTCCTTGTCCGCTTCAATGGATATTTCCTGAAGTTTATAAGTTTTAAGCGAGTCTTTTTTCTGTCCCCTTAAATTATTTGAAAGAAAAAACAAAAGAACGGATAAAAAAAATATTAAATGTTTATTTGTTTTCAGAAGTTTGTGCATAGTTGTTATATATTTCAATTAGTTTATCGGTTTGTGTTTTTAGATTAAAATTTTTAATTATTCTTTCCCTTCCTTTTTCGCCGAATGATTTTCTCTTGTCTTTTGAATTTATAAGCAGTTCAACCTTTTCCGCCAAGCTGTCCGCATTTTTGTTTTCGAACAAGAAAGAAGTTTCTCCGTCAACCGCAATATCAAGCACACCGTCGGAATTTGAGCACACCGTCGGCAGTTCCATAGCCATTGCCTCGGCAAGCGCCAACCCGAACGCTTCTGCGTGAGAAGGAAAAACAAAAATGTCCATAGCCGAAAGAGTTTCCCTAACGTCGCCTATGTATCCCGTAAATATTATGTTTTTTATATTATTTTCCTCGGCTAATTTTTTAATTTTTCCTGCATATTTTTCTTCGCCGCGGCTGGCTTCACCGATTACCATAAACTTTAAATTGTCGTGCCTTTCATTTAATTTTTTTGCGGCGGATATAAATTCTTCGTGTCCTTTACCGGGACTGAATCTGCCCATCATCCCGATTAAAATCTCTTTTTTATTTATTCCCCATTTTTTTCTTCCGTTTATTTTCATTTCTTCTTTTGGCAAAAAATAATCAACATCAATTCCGTTATGCAGAAGAGTAACTTTGCTTTCGTTTAACGGACATGTTTCAAGCAAATTTTTCTTTATAACATTGCTGATTGCAAATACGTTGTTTACACGTCTGTAAATAAATCCGTGGAAGACATCTTTTTTAACGATGAATGATCCGACGTGTTTTGTTAAAAAAAGCGGAACGTTTCCGCCGCTTAATTTTAACGCGGGGACCAAAAGCCATAAATCTTTGGAAGCGTGAGTATGAACGATGTTAAAATTTTCTTTTTTAATTATGCTTGAAAGTCTTAAAATGTTAAAGGGTATTCCAAAATTATTTGAATTAATTGCGTGAGTAATTATTCCCAAATTATTTGTCTCGGTATGAATTCTTGATTCCGCCGAGCAAAGCAGCGTTACTTGAATATTCCTTTTAAGTAAATTTTTTATGGAAATGACGGTAATCATTTCCATACCTCCCCAGCTTTTTGATAAACAAGAATAAAGAATTTTCATACTATTTGTATTTTTTAATTTCGCATTAAGCAGGAAAAACACATAGACGATATACCAACAATAAAATATTAAGTATGTGTGTATGGCTGAATGATTGGGGGTAAAGTATTAAAACTATTGCAAAAAGTTCACTTGTTTATATTCATACATCCAAACGGACATTCGACCATACTTTCTTTTAGTATATTTTCTTTAACGTTGCTTTGCTGAAATAATGTGAAAGAATTTCATCAAATTTATAGCCTTCTGCGGACATAACGGCGGCGCCTATTTGGCAAAGTCCAACTCCGTGTCCCCACCCTGCACCTTTTATAATAAATTTTTGAGGAATACCGTCTTGAATATCATGCTTTTCTATAACGATAGCCGAGCTGTATAAATGGGTGGTTGATAAAATTCTTCTTATTTCAAGTTCCTTTCCAACGATTAAAGTCTTTTTAGTTCCCACTATTTTTAATGTAATTAATCTGCTTGAGGCGCCTCTTTCGCCGGGGACCAAATCCACGATATTCCCGAAATCAATTTTAGTATTTTCTTTTATAATGTTTGCAATGGTTTTTTGACTGTATTTTACTTGCCACCTGTAAAAATCGCTTGTCTTTTGATCGTAGTCCACCAGAATATTAGAAAGAATATTTTTATCCTTGGTTTTGCAGAACGCCGGAGGTGAGTTTTCTATCCACTTTTTGGAACACTCTTCATTTGCAAAATCCAGACTGTAATTTTCAGGTTCAAATTTATAATCAATAACCGAAGTCAAATAATCAATTTTTTCGGGTTCCCAAACATTTTCAAAAGATTCCGATATTCCTCCGCAGCATTTTGAATATCTTGTATCACAAATTTTATCTTTATACGTAAGCACCAGTCCCCTGGTCTCGTTAACCGCGCGCAGAGCCATTCCTGTGGAAAGTTTTGTTATTCCGTGATATCTTTGACAGTGATCCGTTGCGCATACATCGTAAAATTTGTGTTCCTCGCGTTTTGCCCAGGTTATATGTTCCGTTCGGCTTTCTTTTTCATTATATGTTTTTTTATTTTTTTGTGTCTTTGAGTAAATATGTGAAAGCAGCCAGCTTCTTGAAACCACCGCGTGTGCCGCTAATACTTGAAGGGTAGATTTATCACTCAACTCGGAGGAGACAACGCTGCGGATATAATCTTCTATATTAATAAGATTTATAACAAGAATTTTTCCTTCGCTTTTTTTTAATAACAGCGACCCTCTGAATCTTTCTTTTTCTTTATTCTCCCAATGAAATTTTACACCGACCTTTATATCGTTAAAAAGAAAATAGTCAACTTTATCGTTTGAAGGATCGAATTGTATTTCATCCGAGACTTCAATTGTTTTTTTTCCAAAACTGCAAATAATTTTATCACCCTCTATAGCGGCATAAATTATACCGTTAAACACATCGGTAAATCCGTAAACGGAATAATCTCCGTAAAGTCCGAATTCTATTTTATCTTCGGATAAAATTCCTACCTTAACAACGGGTTGTTTGTTCAGTGTGTTCATTTAATGAATTATAAAATTAATGCTTAAAACAAATATAAATAATAAGAAAACGAAATTTTAGAATGGTTTAATATAGCAAGTTGAAAAGATAAATCAACACTAATTGCTTTAATCGAATCTTATTTACACTGAACGAGGCTTCACAAATTTATCCCCTGCGGGAA
>CAZAOG010000135.1:0-7213 GCA_964486645.1 uncultured Ignavibacteriaceae bacterium
ACATCTGGGCCAAATAATGGTTAAATAATATTTTGATGTGCTAATATAAAATCAACCGACATTCCAAAATTCAACTGCTGTCGCAGTTGTGTTTTTCCTTGTTGTTTTCTTACCTCGAATTTCATTCGAGGCTATTGTAAATTCGACTGCCTTCGCAGTCGGACAAACAGAATCGCGGGGTTGTTCCGACGAAAAAACAAACAAAAAACACAACAATTCGGAAGTGCGAAAGCACTTCAATTTTAATAGCTTTGCAAATCCGGCATTTGACGGAATGGATGAAATCCATAGGCAAGATAAATAAAACAAAAAAGAACTGCGAAGCAGTTCAATTAGGAAACCCAACATCCCAAAATTCAACTGTATCCGCAGTCGGATAATTTAACACCTAAAAACCACATGAAAATCTGTTATTTGCTTTTTCCGTCTCCGACACATCAAAATATTATTTAGCCTACATCTGTCCAAAACGTTGAAATAAAAAAAGGATTTTGAAAGTAAAAGTTTAATTAGTAGCTTCAAAGAAGCAGTCTTCACCGCACTTACGTAATACTAAGGCAAAAGTGATAAGGATGAAATATCGTAAAAGCTTAGCGGATGTTACAATACAGTAAAATTTGTTGAGCGAATCGCTGATTCGCTCATCAAGAGAAAACCAACTAATCGCTTTACAAAACAAGAATGGATACTTTTTTACGGACAGCCGAATCTGCCCGATTTATTGAATATTCTCAACTGCTTATTTTGTTTTGGACAGCAGTGATTTCAAGGCTTTTCCATAAATACCAGCTTGCAATAGAGTGGTACGGCTGCCAGTTATTTTTTTTGGAAATTGTTTTTATTTTATTTTCGTCCGGCAATTTTCTTAAACCGTAAATTATTTTAACGGCGTTTTTTAATCCGAGGTCTTTTACGGGCAGCACATCCAATCTTCCCAAAGTAAAAATTAGAAACATATGAACCGTCCAAATACCTATACCTTTTACTTTTGTCAATTCGTAAATAATTTCGTCGTTCGTTTTATTATTAATGTTTCTAAAGGATATTTCTTTATCAATTATTTTTTGAGAGAGAGCTTTTACATATTTTACTTTCGCCCAAGAGAGTCCGAGATTTCTAAGGGTTAAATTTTCCGCGGTTAAAATTTTTTGTGCAGAAGGCTTGCCATTAAAATAAGAGAAAAATCTCTTGTTAATAGAAGAAGCGGCTTTTAATGAAAGCTGCTGACCAACTATAGCTTTTAATAATGAATAGTAATAATTTTTATGCGGTTTTAAGTTACATTCCCCTACAATATCAATTATATTTGCAATTTTAACATCATTATTGTAAATATGTTTTATACCTTTAACTATTTGATTAGAATTCATTATTACATAAGTTTTGTGAAACAATTTTCAATATAAGCTACTCATATGTTTAGCACTAAAAAACAAATAAATATATTCTCAAACAAATTATTTACCAACGTAAATAATTCAAAAATCAAGTTTAAATTTTCTTCCGATAAGCTGCTTACTTTTAATGAAGGAGACATTGTTTTTAAAAAGGGCGATAAAAGCAACAATCTTTATCTTATTTTGGAAGGCAAGGTTAAAATAAAAGTACCCAACCCTCCGTTCGCACCTAAAATAATATTTAAATATAAGAATGATTTTTTCGGTGAAAAAGAATTACTTGAAAATAAATCACGCAAATCATCCTGTGTAGCCGAAAGAGCATGCCGGCTTTATCCTATTTCAAAAACGGAACTTAATAAATTAATTTCCGAAAGTAATGAGGTTAAAGAAAATTTGGAAATGGTTACTATTACTTCCGAAGGAAAAACCTTAAAAGAAATAACCCGAGAAAGTCAAGAAAGTACAGATGAGAAAGAAAAAACAGATTTTAATAAAGCGATAAAAATTCATCCCGAAAAACCGATTACGGATGTAATTGCAGGAAAAACCAAAGAAAAAGAATTAACAATTGAAAATATTTTCAAAACGGACAAAATAAAAACGAATGAAAATATTTTTACAAATGAAACAGTTAAATTAAAACAGGAAGACTTACCCGAAGTACTTGATAAACAAGAAGAACAAAAAATAAATGAAATACCCGGAGTACCCCTGCCGGAAAAAATAATTGAGCGTGAAGAGGGACCAATAACCGCTGATAAATATCTGCAAATTATTACTGCCGGACATTCATTACTGAAAAAATTAAATGATGTTGACGATTTAACGCAGGAAATAGTTAAAAATGCCCCTGAATTAGTTAATGCAGACCGAAGCATATTCTTTTTTGTAAACAAAGAAGATAAAATGCTTGAAGCCAGAATAAAAGACGACGAGAATGCAGCTACGGATTTAAAAATACCGCTGCACAACAGCATCTCCGGGCATTGCGCACTAAATAATAAAATTGCTGTAATTAATGACGTATCTGCCGACGAAAAATTTAATCCTACTTTTGACGAGGTTTTTAATTATAAGACAAAAAATATGCTTGTAGTTCCAATACACGACGAAAATGAAAATGTAACGGCGATATTGGAAATAATAAACAGCAAAGAAGGAAATTTTACCGAAACAGATGTTGAGGTAATAAAAATATTTTCAAAAAGTATTCGTTTAGCTCTATCAAATTACGGAAATATTAAAAATCTGATTAGTGAAGCCAAAGAAAAAGCTCTGACAAACGTTTCGCAATATATTTATAACGATATAAAAAGTCCCCTGCAAACCATTAAACATTATTCGAAAATTTTAATTAAAGATAAGCTTCCCGAAGAGATAAAGGAGGTTCTTCAACTTATAATCAAACAAACGGATTTCATTGATTCAATAAACGATAATCTTTCATCTTTAAATGAAAAGAAAGCCAAGTTGTCATTAAAGGTTGTTTCATTTAAAGAAACAATAAATGATATTTTAAATCTGCTCGTAGAATATTCCGATTCCAGAAACGTTGTGCTGTTTAGAAAAATTGATGTACAGGCAAAAGTTAAAATGGACCCGAAACAGTTTTTGGTTGCCTGTTATCAAATTATTAAAAACGCGTGCGATGCGCAGCCAAATAAAGGCTCGGTTTATATTAATTCAACTTTAATCGACGGAAAGGTAAACATTGAATTTAAGGATTCCGGAAAAGGCGTGCCGGTTGATATGCAGAAACAAATCTTTACTGAATTTACATCCTTGAAAGATGATAAAAACATAGGCATCGGTTTGAATATTGCGGATAAAATTATAAAAGAACACGGGGGAAATATTACCGTCTCCAATTCATCCGAAGGAGGTGCCGTTTTTACAATTTCCCTGCCCGTTATAAATGAGTAATTCTTTCTATATACTAATCAAAAAATGCGTTACAATTTAATTACTATCCTCGGACCCACCGCAGTAGGTAAAACAAAATTAGGTGTAGATATCGCCCGTAAATTTAACGGCGAAATTATTTCCGCAGATTCACGGCAGGTTTACAAAGGTATGGATATCGGTACGGGAAAGGATTTATCGGAGTACACCGTAAATAAAACTAAAATTAAATACCATTTGATTGATATAATAGAGCCGAAAGATGAGTTCAATCTTTTTGAATTCGTAAAACATTTCAATTCGGCTTATTCGAAAATAAAAAAGAAAAAGAAGACGCCTATAATGGTCGGGGGAACCGGACTTTACCTGAATTCCGTGCTGCAGAATTACAAGTTAAGCAAAGCGGATTTTAGCGAAAATCATATCGAGCAATTTAAAAAAAAATCAACCGATGAATTGGTTGAAATTTTAAAAAATTTAAACTCAAAACTTCATAACACAACCGATTTACTCGACAGGGAAAGAATAATTAAATCCATCGCCGTAGAAAAAGCGAAACAAAACAATGAGGTTATCAGCTCGGATGTGAATTCATTCAACATCGGGGTGTATTTGAGCAGGGACGAAATTAAGGAAAAAATTAAAACAAGGCTTAATCACAGATTGTCAAACGGAATGATAGAAGAAGTGAAATATTTAATGGACACCGGTGTAAGTTATGAGCGGCTTAAACTTTTCGGATTGGAGTATAAATTTGCAGCAATGTATCTGAAGGGTGAGCTTAATTTTAATGATATGCGCCAAAAGTTAAACAGCGCAATAAACCGTTTTGCCAAAAGACAAATGACGTGGTTCAGAAAAATGGAAAAGGAAGGGTGCGTTATAAACTGGATTAAAAGTAATGAATATTCAAAAGCGGAAGAGTTGATTAAAAGGAATTATTTTAATGAATAAAATCCCTCCGTTTATCCAAAAATATTTGCAGAAATATGCAGGGCCTGACCGGATTACAGAATTAAACATAAATAAGAATTTTTCCAACATTGTTGTAATACCGGCTATATGCGAGTACGAGAACATTAAAACTCTTCTTTCTTCCCTCGTAAAATTAAAACCGAAATATTTTTCCTCTACTCTCTTTTTATTTGTTGTAAATAATAAAGAAGAAATTTCCGAAGAAATAAAACTTGACAATAAAAAAACTATCGCTTTGTTAAAAGACATCATCCATAAAAAAAATAAAACTAATAATGCTCTTATTTCATCCGTCCACAAGTCTAATATAAACCTTGGTTTTATCGATGCTTCTACGGAAGGCAGAGAATTGCCTGACAAAAAAGCAGGCGTAGGTCTGGCGAGAAAAATAGGGATGGATAATGCATTGAAATTATTTGATTACACTAACTCGTCTAAAAATATTCTAATTTGTTTGGATGCCGACTGCCGTGTAAGTGAAAATTATCTGTCCGAAATTGTAGAAACATTCAACAAAGAAAAAATAAATGCCGCCGTTATCAGATACGAACACGATATAAAAAAAAATAACGAGGAAACAAAAGCAATTATTTGCTATGAAATTTTTCTGAGATACTACCATCTCGGTCTTTTGTATGCTGGTTCGCCTTATTCCGTACCTACAATCGGTTCCGCTATGGCTTGCGATGCAGAAAGTTATGTACATGTGGAGGGAATGAATAAAAGAAAAGCGGCGGAAGATTTTTATTTTTTGGAAAAACTTGCAAAAAGTTATAAGATTCGGCAGATAAATAAAGCTGTTGTTTACCCTGCCGGAAGAAAATCATGGAGAGTGCCTTTCGGAACAGGTCAAAGAGTGGAACGTTTTTTATCAAATAAAAAAGACGAGTATGTTTTATTCAATCCTTTAAGTTTCGATATTCTTAAAAATTGGCTTTCATTATTTCTAAGCAGCGCCGAGGATGACCCGTTAAGTATTTTAAATGAAACAAAAAAAATATCCGATAATCTCTATAATTTTTTAAATGAACAAAATTTTTTGAATATTATTACCGAAATTAGGAAGAACTCAAAAACAAGCAGACAATTTTACAATCAAAAAGTTAAATGGTTCGATGGATTTAAAACGTTAAAATTAATTCATTATCTCAGAGACAATATTTACAGTGAAATAAATATGTTTGATGCGCTTGATGAATTATTCGAAATGATTGATATTAATTTTGAAAATAAAAGAGATAAAGGAACAATTCCGTCAATGGATATTCAAAAAAAATATTTAATTGAGATGAGGAATTATATTTACGGCTTATAATTTATGATAATAAAAAAAGCACAGGACGAAATACAAGTCTATCTTAAAGATGCTTCTAATTATAAGGGTAATTGCAGCGCCGTTTATTTTCCCGAATCCGAAGCGGATGTTATCTCTATTTTAAAAGACGCCGGCAATACTAAAACTTCGGTAACAATTACGGGCAACAGAACCGGGCTTACCGGAGCAGGTGTACCCGAAGGCGGAATTGTTGTCTCTACCGAAAGGATGAATAAAATTATTGAAATAAATAAAGAGGAGAAATTTGTCCTGTTAGAGCCGGGTGTTCTGCTTGGTGATCTTCAGAATGAATTAAAAAAATATCAATTGCTTTATCCTCCGGACCCAACGGAAACCACTTGTTTTGTAGGCGGAACCGTAGCAACAAACGCATCCGGCGCAAGAACTTTCAAATACGGACCGACCAGAGATTATGTAACGGGATTAACCGTAATTTTAGCCGGCGGGGAAAAACTAAATCTGATCAGAGGAGAAAATTTTGCCGGAAATAATAAATTGCATTTAACAACCGAAAACGGGAAACAAATAGAAATAGCATTACCCGATATAGATATTCCGAAAACAAAAAATGCATCGGGATATTTCTGCAAAAGTAATATGGATGCAATTGATCTGTTTGTAGGCTCGGAAGGAACTTTGGGGGTTTTAACAAAATTAAATCTGAAAGTTATGTCAATGCCCAAAAGAAAAATATCCTGCGTGGTGTTTTTTAAAAATGAAATGGACGGATTAAATTTTGTAAAACAGGCTCGCGACAGGTCTCGGAAGAATAGAAATGAATTAAGAAATACCTTAATAGATGCTTTGGTTTTAGATTTTTTTGATAAAGGTTCTCTCGAACTTTTGAGAAATAATTTTGCCAATATTCCGGGTGGATCCGGAAGTGCTGTTTGGTTTGAGCAGGAAATAAACAATGTAAATGAAGATAAGTTATTAGAAGAATGGATATTGATAATTAATGCCTGTAACGGAAGCGAAAAGGATTGTTGGTTTGCATTTAATGAAAACGAAGAACAAAGAATTAAAAATTTCCGTCATTCAATCTCGGAAAAAATTAATGAATATATGGCGGTTAGAAATTTTAGAAAATTAGGCACCGATGTTGCCGTACCGCACTCAAATTTCGAAGCTCTTTATTTTTACGCCAAACAAATTACGGAACAAGAACGGATAAAATTTGTAAATTACGGACACTTCGGCAATTCGCACATGCATTTCAATTTTTTACCGAATAATGAATTACAGTACCAAAAATCGAAAGAACTGTATAATTTAATCTGTAATAAAGCAATACTTCTTAAAGGAACAATTTCAGCGGAACACGGAATAGGAAAGACTAAGAAGCATTTACTCTTAAAAATGTACGGTCAGGAAACAGTAGACAAAATGAAAACCATAAAAAAAATCCTTGATCCCAACTTAATTTTGGGAAAGGGAAATTTATTTTTGGAGTGATAAGATTTTAGCCATGACGCTTTTTTCGTAAAATAGAAATTCTTTTCTTTCATCTCACTGACTGATTTTCCGAACTACAAATAACGATTTTTCTTCAAATGGGCAGGAGATAGATTAATTAAGAGATTTCTTTTTAATATGTCCG
>CAZAOG010000136.1:0-7204 GCA_964486645.1 uncultured Ignavibacteriaceae bacterium
GGTAAAGTAACCTATATTTCACCGGAAGCAGAATTCACTCCAAAAAATATTCAGACAAAGGATGAAAGAACGAAATTGGTTTTTGCGGTAAAAATAAAAATTATGAACCCGGACTTTAAACTAAAACCGGGAATGCCTGCTGACGCGGTAATTCATCTCGATTAAAAAATGCAAAATATTATAGAAGTTAAAAATTTAGTAAAATTTTTTGGTGATACTTCCGCCGTCAACGGTGTCTCTTTCGCGGTGGAAAAAGGAAAGATGTTCGGACTTGTAGGTCCGGACGGAGCCGGGAAATCCACAACAATTAAAATTCTCTGCGGTTTACTTTCTCCCGATGAAGGCAGCATAAATATTTTCAATTTGGATTTAACTTTAAATAAGAAAAAAGTGCAGGACAATATCGGCTATCTGTCACAGAGGTTTACGCTTTACGGCGATTTAACCGTTAACGAAAACATCGAGTTCTTCGCTAAAATTCACGGAGTAAAAAATTTTGAAAGCAGAAGAAATGAACTCCTTCAATTTACGCGTCTAACCGAGTTTGGAAACAGATTGGCAGATAATCTTTCCGGAGGCATGAAACAGAAATTGGCTTTAGCCTGCAGCTTAATCCATAAACCCGGAATAATTTTTTTGGACGAACCCACTACAGGAGTAGATCCGCTTTCACGAAGAGATTTTTGGAAAATATTGACAGATCTTTTAAAAGACGGAGTAACGGTTTTTATGTCGACGCCGTATCTTGACGAAGCCGAAAGATGCAACCGTGTGGCTTTAATGAACAAAGGAAAAATAATTAGTCTGGACACACCGGAAAAAATCAAGGAATCGACAAATAAAACGGTAATTGAAATTGTTACTGACAATATTAAAAAAACCGGAAACATATTAAAAAATAAAACAAACTTTGAAGTGCAGTTGTTCGGCGACAGACTGGATATTATTACGGATAATTATAAAAGAGACTTCTCGATTGCAGAAAAAATTCTAAATGATAATTCCGTTCAGGTTCTTAGTCATAGAAGCAAAACACTTAATTTGGAAAATGTATTTATCTTAAAAGTAATTGAAGAAAGCGGACAAAAAATATGATATCAATCGATGTAAAAGAGTTGACAAAAACCTTCGGTAATTTTACCGCCGTAAATAAGGTATCTTTTTCGGTTAAGAAAGGGGAAATCTTCGGATTTTTGGGCGCTAACGGTGCCGGTAAATCTACTACAATAAGAATGCTGTGCGGAATACTCGAACCGACTTCCGGCGATGCTTTTGTAGGCGGTTTCAGCGTGATGAACGAACCGGATAAGGTTAAGCGGAACATCGGATATATGTCACAAAAGTTTTCCCTTTACAACGACTTAACCGTTGAAGAAAACATCAATTTCTTCGGCGGTGTATACGGATTGAACGGCAAAATTTTTCGGGAAAGGAAAAATTGGGTGTTGGAGATATCCGACTTAAAAGGGAAGGAGAATTTTATTACTTCATCGCTTCCCGGCGGAATTAAACAAAGACTGGCATTGGGCACGGCTGTAATTCACAAACCCGCAATTGTTTTTTTAGACGAACCGACAAGCGGCGTAGACCCCATTGCACGCAGAAGGTTCTGGGATTTAATCAATGATATTTCGGAAGAAGGAACAACGGTGCTTGTAACCACACATTATTTGGAAGAAGCGGAGTTCTGCAGCAACATCATTTTAATTAATGCCGGCAAATTAATTGCACAGGGAACTCCCGATACGCTTAAAAAAGATTATTTAAAAAATGAAATTGTTGAAGTAGAGTGCGACTTGCCGATAATTGCTATGGAAATACTTGGCAAAGAACCGTTCGTAGATGATTCAACGATTTTCGGAAACAATATTCATTTAAGTGTAAACAGCAATTACAAAAATAAATTACAAATATCCGACAGCTTAAAACAGAATGCTCTTATTCAAATAAAAAGGATTGATCCGATAATGCCGACTCTTGAAGATGTATTTATTCATTTATTGGAAAAAGACAACAAATAAATGTTTACGCGAATATTAGCAATATCCAAAAAAGAAGTCCTTCAGTTGAAGCGTGATAAAAGAATGCTGTTTGTTCTTTTTGTCTTTCCGATATTTCTGCTTGTAATTTTCGGTTATGCAATCAATTTTGACGTCCACCATATCCAAGTGTATGTTTACGATAATGCCAAATCTGTAGAGAGCAGAAACATAATAAGAATGCTCGGCAGTTCCGAATATTTTGATATACAGGGCTACATAAATAAAGAATCGGAAATAAAAGAAGTGCTCGACCTAAAGAAAGCACAAAGTGTAATTGTTTTTCCGAAAGGATTATCCCGGAAAATAAATTCTAACAAAAATGTAAAAGTTCAAATAATAATTGACGGTGTAGACGGCAATACCGCGTCTATTATTGCAAATTATATGAATTCCGCTACCATCGCTTATAATAATAAAATTATAAAAGAATTCTTTTCAAAAAAAGGACTGCCTGTTTATACACCGGTTAAATTGGAACCGGTATTTTGGTTCAATCCCGAGTTGAAATCTACCCTGTTTTTAATTCCCGGTTTAATTGCAATGATTCTGACGATTACGGCGGTTGTCTCAATTTCATTGTCAATTGTAAGAGAAAAAGAAAAAGAAACCATTGAACAACTGTATGTGTCTCCGCTCAAATCTCTGGAAATATTATTGGGTAAATCAATTCCCTATACGGTGATAGGTTTATTAATTTCGGCTTCTATAGTAATTGCCGGTAACGTGATGTTCGGACTTACGATAAAAGGCAATCTTCTGCTGCTGCTGATTACAACAATTATTTTCTTGTTTTCGGCTTCCAATTTGGGAATCTTTGTATCAAGCATTGCGGATTCTCAGCAGGTTGCTTTTCAAATGGCAACGTTAGTTTCACTGCTGCCGTCGGTTATATTATCGGGATTTATTTTTCCGA
The DNA here is from genome assembly GCA_964486645.1 of uncultured Ignavibacteriaceae bacterium. GTDB lineage: Bacteria > Bacteroidota > Ignavibacteria > Ignavibacteriales > Ignavibacteriaceae. The sequence goes on from CAZAOG010000136.1 coordinate 2,956, forward strand.
TAGAAAGCATGCCTGCGTTTATCCGGATTTTTACAAACATTACACCTGCAAAATTTTATATAGTAATACTAAGATCGATATTAATTAAAGGCGTGGGACTGCAAGCCTTTTGGCAGGAAATCATTTATTTAATCTTGTTTGCAATTGTATTTTTAGCTTTGGCAACTTTTATTAACAAAAAGGCCGCAGCCAATAATTAAAGAGTATGCAAATAATAATTAACATAATAATAAAAGAATTTCTTCAACTGAAACGAGACCCGAAGTTATTCGGCGTAATTTTTATCGCTCCGATTGTGCAGCTTATATTGCTGGGTTACGCTGCAACTTTAGATGTAAACACAATACATTTTACCGTTTTCGATCAGGATAAAACAGTTACAAGCAGACAATTTATTGACCGCTTTACCGAGTCGGGATATTTTGAAGTGGAAGCATATGTAGATAATTATAATGATGCCGAAAATTTAATTGATAAAGGAGAAACAATTTTAACATTTGTTATTCCCAAGGGCTTTGAAAAAAACATCAATAGAAAACAAACCGCAAAAGTCCAAGCTATATTTGACGGTTCAAACGGAAACGAAACATCGATTGCCGCAGGTTATGTACAGGCTATTGTTGCAAACTATTCAAACCGGCTTTTGCTGGACTTGAAAGAAAAAAACGGAAATATAATAAACTCGGCCGGACTGTTAATTCCCGAAATCAGAGTATGGTATAACCCGGAATTGAAAACAAGAAATTTTATGGTTCCAAGTATTATGGGACTTCTTCTCATGGTTATCACTATTATTCTTATGTCAATGGCGGTTGTAAAGGAAAGAGAAATCGGTACGCTGGAACAACTGATTGTTACTCCGATAAAACCGATACAATTAATTATAGGTAAATTCGTTCCTTTTATTATTATCGGATTTATTGATGTACTACTTGTAATTGCCGTTATGGTGTTTTGGTTCGATATTGGCATAAGGGGTGATTTTTTCTTCCTTCTTTTTTCGTCTTTATTATTTGTTTTATCAACATTAGGTTTGGGACTGCTGATCTCAACAATTTCTAAAACACAGCAGCAGGCTATGATGGTTGCACAATTCGGAGTAATGATGCCGATGATCTATCTTTCCGGTTTTACATTCCCGATAGAAAATATGCCGCGGGTAATTCAGTATATTACATACTTGATTCCGCTTAGGTATTTCATTACAATTTTAAGAAGTGTTATTTTAAAAGGTACGGGATTTATAGAATTGCTGCCGCAATTAGGAATGTTATTTTTACTCGGCACTATTATATTTACGGCGAGCGTATTAAAATTTAAAAAACGTTTAAATTAGAAGAGGCGATATGAAAATCACAAAACCGAACAGAGTTAGTCATACTTACACCCAAAACATAAAAGCGAAACCATCGCTTGTATTTCCGCTATTATGTCCGAACAGAGAAATTGATTGGGTTAACGGCTGGATGCCCGATGAAATTATTTCCAACACTGCGCTTGCAGAAAAGGATTGTATTTTTACAACTACCAACGAAGAAGGCAAAGCATTTTGGGTAATAACTGTTTATGAACCGGAAGAATTTAAAATGGAAATTGTAAAAATTGTTCCCGATAAGTTTGTTACAAATATTAAATTACAATTAAAGGAAAACGAAAAGGGAAGTGATCTGGAAGTAACATATCAAATTACATCCCTCGGTAAAAAAGGGGACAAAAAAGTAAAAGATTTTACCGAAAAACATTATAAAAATTTTATGGAAGCCTGGGAAAGGGAATTAAACTATTTCCTTATTACAGGTCACAAAATTGAAGAATAAAATAACCAAATAAAATTAACCTGAGTACGAAATGAAAAATACTACCGAAACTCGAAATTACAGAACCGAAATGAACGACAAAATTCTTAATTCGGGGTTCAGAGATTTCAACAAATTTTTTGCACTTGACAATAAAGCCTATATCAACGGAGCCCTTAATGCAAAAACCAAAGAGCTGATGGGGTTGGTTGCTTCTATGGTTTTAAGGTGCAACGATTGTATATTTTACCACATAGACAGAGCCGTTGCGGAAGGCGCGGTAAAACAAGAACTTTATGAAAGTTTTAATATTGCACTTATTGTCGGAGGCTCAATTGTAATTCCGCATCTTAGATATGCTTTTGAAATTACGGATCAAATTTTTGAAGAAAAGAAAACTGCTGAAAAATAATGGACAAAAAATTAATTATTCCAAAACAAATTGTTTCCGCCCGCAAAGACGATAAAATTCTCTCTAACCAATGTGTGGAAATTACGGACGGAATAATCTCGGACATTAGAAAATTTACCGAGGATGAAATTTCCGACTTCAAGGGTGAAGTTGTAAGAGCCGACGGACTGACTTTAATTCCGGGATTTGTGCAGACACACATTCATCTTTGCCAAACTTTATTTAGAGGATTAGCCGACGACCTTGAACTTTTGGATTGGCTCCGGTGTAAGATATTCCCGTATGAACAGGCTCACAATAAAAATTCACTCCGTTCATCGGTTAGATTGGGAATAAATGAACTCTTACTTGGCGGAACAACAACTATTTTGGATATGGGAACCCTGCGTCACCAGGAAGTGATTTTTGAAGAACTAATTAATTCGGGAATGAGAGCCTTCGCAGGTAAATGTATGATGGACGTGAATGAACTTTTTCCATCCTTCAAATCCTCAACCGAAAATGAATTAAAAGATACTTTGGAACTGGCTGAAGAATTTCACAACAAAAACAACAGGAAAATAAAATACGGATTTGCTCCAAGGTTTGTTCTTTCGTGTACGGAAGAATTAATGATTGAAGCCGGACAGATGCAGAAAGATTTTGAAGGAAGTTTATACCATACTCATTCCTCCGAAAATAAAAGAGAAATTGAGGAAGTTAGAAAAAGATACAACAAAGAAAACATAGATTACTTTAATTCAATTGGAGTGTTGAACGAAAAGACAATTCTTGCTCACGGAATTCACGTTAATAAAAAAGAAATTGATATTCTGAAAAACAAAAGGGTCAACATATCGCACTGCCCTTCTTCTAATTTGAAATTAGGTTCCGGGATTGCGGACATTCCCGGATATTTGAAAGAAGGCATCTCGGTCTCTCTCGGTGCAGACGGTGCGCCCTGCAATAACGAACTGAATATTTTCACGGAAATGAGATTGGCGGCACTGATACAAAAACCGGTTTACGGTCCTACCGTCATGGACGCAAAAACCGTTTTCAGGCTTGCTACCATCAACGGTGCAGAAGCGTTGGGATTAGGAAATGAAATAGGAAGTATTGAAGTCGGAAAAAAAGCTGACCTTGTTATCTTGAATTTAAATACACCTTTTCTTCCCGTATCGAATGACGAAGAAAATATATATTCAAAAATTGTTTACTCTGCTGGAAGAAATAATATTGATTCCGTTATGGTTGAAGGGGAGTGGGTGGTAAAAAATAAAAAATCTTTGCTCTACGATGAAACGGAATTGAGAAAAACCGGAGAATATGAACTTAACCAATTGCTTCATAGAGTTTAACATATTTTATGAAAATAATTTTTGCAACAAAGAATAAGGGTAAGTTAAAAGAAGTAAAGCATATTTTTGCGGATTCGGATATTGAAATTTTATCTTTAAATGATTTTAAAGATTCATTTAATATAGAAGAGGACGGTAATACATTTGAGGATAATGCAATAAAAAAAGCGGAAGAAATTTATTCGCATTTTAAACTGCCCGTAATCAGCGATGATTCCGGACTTGTTGTCGAACAGCTTAACGGAGCTCCGGGAATTTATTCCGCAAGATATTCCGGAGAGAATTCGACCGACGAAAAAAATAATTTAAAGCTTATCAAAGAATTAAAAAATTTTCCGCCGCCTCATAAAGCAAAATTTGTTTGCGCCGCAGTTTTTTGTGATTCCCGGAATAGATTGGTTACAAGCGGGGAATTTAAAGGGCAAATTATACTTGAGCCGAGAGGCACAAACGGTTTCGGTTACGACCCGCTTTTTTTACCCGACGGATTGGACAAAACCTCGGCTGAGATTTTACCGGAATTGAAAAACAAAATCAGCCACCGCGCAAAAGCTTTTAACAAATTAAAACAACTGATGAAAAGCGAAAGATTGATTTAGAAACTTACATTACTTGCTTTATCAAAGAGATTGAAGAAAAAAAGCCGGACAAACCTTGAGGTTTCCTCAAACAGAATAACCACACTTAAAACAGTTAACAAC
>CAZAOG010000137.1:0-7057 GCA_964486645.1 uncultured Ignavibacteriaceae bacterium
AAAAGAGGGAAGCAGAAGAATGAAAACGGAGGAGTTTTTGAGAGGGTTTAGTTTTGTATAAACGTGTATTGACAAAAATTCACTAATTAGTTAACTTCATATTGTGGAACGGAAAATTATATTTTATGGAAATTATTTTTCTAAGTTCTATGAAAAACAACAAATAAAAGTAAGAAATAAAATTGATTATGTTTTGGACCTTATAAGATTTATTGAAAGAGTACCAATTCGGTTTTTAAAATATGTTGAAGGCACAGAAAATTTATATGAAATTAGAGTATCGACGACTCTTAAACAAATAAGAATTTTTTGTTTTTTTGACAAATCCAATATCATTGTTTTAACAAATTGTTTTGTTAAAAAAACTCGAAAAACACCAAAGAAGGAATTAGACTTAGCCATAAAATTAAAGAAAGATTATTTTACAAATAAAAATAAATGGGTTTAAGATATGACGACCATAACAACATATGAAGAACATTTAGACAAATACCACGGAAAGCAAGGCTCAAAAAAACGTGCTAAATATGATGCCGATTCTTTGGCTTTTAGACTTGGCATTATGCTGAAAGAAGCAAGGAAAGAAGCTAAATTAACACAGGAAGAATTAGCTGAAAGAACCGGAACAAAAAAAAGTTATATATCAAGAATTGAAAATGGTAAAAGTGATATTCAATTATCAACATATTCCAAAATAATAGAATCTGGGTTAGGAAAGACTTTAAATATTAAGGTCGTTTAAATAGACTAAAACCAATTCCAACTAATCTTACTTTTTTTATTTTCTTTAACGATATGGTTAAAGGTTTTGAAGATGGTCTTTCGCTTATTGAAAAGTGGCTGCGAAATAAAAATACGATAGAATTTATAGGTATTTGGGAACGAATAAATAATCCCGATTTTAATTCCCCCGAATTCGAGGGAATTAAAAATGAAGCCGGACTCAATAGATTTACGTTATCGGTAAAAAAACGGATACAAAAAACCAATGCTGTCGGCATTATTGCTAAAACCGGAAGGTACGACGGAACTTTTGCCCATAAGTATATTGCTTTTGAATTTGGCAGTCGGTTAAGCCCCGAATTCAAATTAAATATTCAAATTTTACCGGGGGAGATTTGTTTGAAAATTCTTGAACTACAAAAAGAGGGAAGCCGAAGAATGAAAACGGAAGAGTTTTTGAGAGGGCACTGTTTTTAATTTTTTAATCTTTATTTTACGTAATAAATGCAATACGTTTATTAAGACGTTGTGGGTAATTAGAACAAACTTATATGAACAAGACAATTAACATAAACATACAACTCCTTTTTCTATCAATTCCATTAGTGATGCTCATTGGACTGATTGTGCTAATCAAATCTCCATTGTTCCCAATAAATTCGGATGTATTAAGTTTGGGAATTACAATGGACTTATTACTTTCAATTCCTATTATCTATTTCCTAATCATCCGCAAGACTAATATTTCCAAAACGACGATAGTCCCCGTGATGGTTGCAGGTCTTGTAATCGGCACTTACTTTCTACCTCAAAGCAATCAGAATTATTTAGACCTATTCAAGACTTGGGCATACCCTGTTATCGAGCTTTTAATTTTGGCGTACTTAATTGTAAAAGTTAGAAGTGTCCTACAAAAACATAAAGATTTTAAAAAATTTTCGCCCGACTTTTTTACAACATTAAAAGACATTTGTTATGAAATTCTACCTAAAAAACTTGTCTTACCCTTTGCAACTGAAGTTGCTGTACTTTATTACGGGTTTATAAATTGGAAATCAAGAACAATAAATAAAAATGAGTTTACTTATCATAAGAAAAGTGGAACGCTTGCATTATTGGGGGCTGTAATTTCCATTATTGCCATTGAAACATTTGTTCTTCACATTTTGCTTTCAAGATGGATTGAAATAGTTGCTTGGATTATTTCAGGGCTTAGTATTTACACTGCAATTCAGGTTTTTGGATTTGCAAAATCTTTGACGAAGAGACCAATTATTATATTACCGGACAAATTAATCTTGAGGTACGGTATTCTAAATGAAACAGAGATAAGATTTGATGACATTGACTCAATTGAGCTGTCTCGAAAACCGATAATACAGGATGAAACAAGCAAAAAACTTTCTCCTTTAGGTGAGCTTGAAAGCCACAATGTAATTATTCGTTTGAATGAAGAAAATACCTTAACCGGTTTATATGGAATTAAAAAGAAGTTTAAAGTTTTAGCTTTGCATGTTGACAAAGAAATAGAATTTAAAAAGAAAATGGAGAATGCTTTACAACAAAAATTATAAGTAATACTACGTATAGCCAAACAGTTACCCAATATGAAAAAAATGAATAATGAAAATACTCTGCAAATAGGAATGGCTCAGATTTCCCCTGTGTGGTTAAATAAAGAAAAAACCGTTGACAAAATAAAATCTTTTATAGCCGATGCCGGAAGAAAAAAATGTGAACTGATTGTCTTTGGAGAAGGATTACTGCCGGGTTATCCTTTTTGGTTATCCTTAACAAACGGATCCGAATTTAATTCGACTGTTCAAAAGGAAATACACGCACATTACATTAGAAATTCAATACAAATTGAGGCCGGCGAACTGGGTGAAATTTGTAAGCTGTCCAAAGAATATAACCTTGCCATTTATTTAGGAATTGTTGAGCGTGCAAAAAATCGAGGTGGTCACAGCCTATATTGTTCTTTGGTTTATATCGATTCAAAAGGAGAAATTAAATCTGTTCACAGAAAGCTGCAGCCTACCTACGAAGAACGTTTGACTTGGGCTGCCGGTGACGGCAATGGTTTGCAAGTTCATAATTTAAAGCATTTTTGTGTCGGCGGTTTAAACTGTTGGGAAAATTGGATGCCTTTAGTTAGAACGGCGCTTTACGGTTTAGGGGAGAATCTACACGTTGCAGTGTGGCCGGGTTCGAATTACAACACGGTTGATATTACCAAATTTATTGCTAAAGAATCCCGGTCGTTTGTAGTATCCGTTTCCGGCTTAATGAGGGTCGAGGATTTTCCTGGCGATACTCCTCATTTAAAAAAGATTCTAAAAAATGCACCTGCGGTAATTGCCAATGGAGGCTCCTGCATTGCCGGTCCTGACGGAGAATGGATAGTTGCACCAATTATGGAAAAAGAAGAATTAATTATCAGCACTATAGATTTTAACCGGGTATTGCAAGAACGACAAAATTTTGACCCTGTTGGACATTATTCCCGTCCGGATATAACGAAACTAACCGTCAATAGAGAAAGACAATCGGTTTTAGATATCATTGGTGATTCTGAGAATGATGTATAAATAAAACACATTGGGTAATAAAAATAAACGCCATTTACCAAAAGAATTCCTACAGGAAGAATGAACGTTTTTTCAGACCGTTAAAAAGATTCGGTAATAATTAAGATGAAAAAAATCAAACCTATTTCCAAACAATTCTCCCGATTTTTTTATTCCCCGCAACCCAAGCCGTTTTGTAAGAGCTGCCGAATCTAATTGTGTAAAAACTTTCGTTACTTATATTCTGCCAATTTTTACCTCCGTCTATTGATAATGAAATTCCGGGTGTTCCAGCTGCAATTATTTGTTTGCCTTCGGTTTTTGGTAAATACCTTACACAAGACCTGTAACCGGGAATTTTACCGTCTGCAATTAATTTCCATGTTTTTCCTCCGTCAGCCGTAACGGCTTTGTTTTTTGTATTGAGTTCTTTCTTGTTCCAGTCGCCGCCGAATATTATCCCGGTTTTCTCATCAAAAAAATCAACCGAATAAATGCCCGTCATTTGTCCGCCTTGAATAATGGGAGTGTCAAATACTTCCCAGCTTTTGCCTCTGTCCTTGGAATGAAAAACTCTTGCTTTTTTCCCGCCGGTAACAATCCAAACATTATTTCCGTTTAAAGCTATGTTTGAGTTGCTTGCCGCAAATGCCGCTTCGCCTTCGTGTGTTTCGGGAAGTTTGCTTATAGGAATTTTTTGCCAGGTTTCTCCTCCGTCTCTTGTTTTTATTATCGTCAAACTACCGTCCTTGGGGTCGCCCATAGCAATGCCTTCTTTATCGTCCCAAAATACCAAAGCATCATAAAAAGCAGATGAGTCATTATCTCTGAATACAATCTTCCAGGTTTTTCCTTTATCGGTAGATTTGTAAAGCAGGGCGGGAGATGCAATACTCAGCAGAAATACGGCTTTACTTGTAACTGCAAGGGAACGAAAATGCGGAGTAATATTTCCGGTTCTCATACTGTCAATATTCCAAGTATTCCCGTTGTTTTCTGTGTAGCCGTACACACCGCCTGAGCCGGCAAACCAAACGGTAGAATCATTTACCACTTCTAAGGCACGGACGCTTGAATTTACGGGATAAATAATGATCTTTTGAATGGTTAATTCTTTACCGGTTTCATTTTTACAGGATAAAACAATAAAAACTATAAATAAAAGGATTGATATTTTTTTCATTAAATATTCTCAAATCGTGTGTAAAAAAATCATTTTATTTTTAAAGCATCTATTAATGTCTGTCAACATACAAAATACACCTTTAATCATTCAAGCCAAATGTTTATTATTGTAAACTATTTAAAAATATTTATTAATAAGGAAAAAAAAGAAAATTAGGAATTTTGAATGGAATTTAAAAACAATATTTTAGAAGCGGTCGGCAATACACCCCTTATAAAAATCAATAGAATCAATAAAGGTTTAAAACCACAAATATTTGCCAAATTAGAATCATCAAATCCCGGCGGTAGCGTAAAAGACAGAATAGGCATAAATATGATTGAAGCCGCCGAAAAAGAAGGTAAAATTAAACCCGGCGGAACAATCATAGAAGCAACAAGCGGCAATACGGGAATCGGACTATCGCTTGTCTGTGCCGTAAAAGGTTATAAATCTATTTGCGTACTTACCGATAAAGTAAGTGCCGAAAAAATAAATTATTTGAAAGCTTTGGGCACGGACGTAATAGTAGTGTCAAATGCCCTGGAACACGACCATCCCGATTTTTATATAAACGTGGCAAGAAAAATTGAAAAAGAAACTCCCAATTCAATTTATTTGTATCAATACGGTAACCCTGCAAATCCCGAAGCGCATTATAAAACTACAGGACCGGAAATTTGGAGACAAACCGACGGTAAAATTACTCACTTTATTTCCGGAATAGGCACCGGCGGTACTATCAGCGGAACGGGAAGATATTTGAAGGAGCAAAATCCCGAGATACAAATAGTGGGTGCGGATCCTTTCGGCTCGATATTTAAGGAATATAAAGAGACCGGTAAAATGGGAGAAGGCGAACCTTATTTGGTTGAAGGTATCGGACAGGATTGTTTGCCTGCAAATGTTCATTTTCAATATATTGATAGAATTATTAACATTACCGATCAGGAATCATTTAAGTACGCGCGTTTATTGACAAAGGAAGAAGGAATATTCAGCGGTGGAAGTACGGGAACAATTGTAGCGGGAATGCTTAAAGTAGCAGCCGAATTGGATGAAAACGCGGTGATTGTATTTATTGTATGTGATACCGGTGAAAGATATTTAACAAAATTCCACAGTAACGAATGGCTGAGAGATAAAAGGTTAATATCCAACGGAACAAAAACACTTAAAGATATAATAGAAGCAAAAAGACAAGGCAGAGAAGTAGAATTAATATCCGTTAAATCAACCGATAAAATTAAAACGGCGGTTGAGTTGCTTAATGTCCGCGGTTTCTCGCAGCTGCCTGTAATTGATGACGGGGTATCCGTCGGCAGTGTAAGTGAAACCCAATTGATGCAATTATTATTAAAAGAACCCGAACTTTTGGATAAACCGATTTCACAAGTGATGGGAAAAAGTTTGCAACCGGTAGATGATAAAACTGAAATTTCTGCCGTTAAAAATTATTTAAGTGATTCGCCCGCAATTCTTGTAACCGAATACGGAAGAATAATAGATATAATTACCAGATATGATATTATTGAACACTCGGATTTATAAGTATCAAATAATGGGTAACGGAAAAATAATAATAAATAATTAATGGATGCAGAAGATCAAAATATAGAATGGAAAAGTGTCTGGAAAGATGAATACTTAAAATGGATTTGCGGATTTGCCAATGCTGAAGGTGGAACTGTTCTTATTGGTGTTGATGATAAAGGTAAGGTAATTGGGATTAATAAATATCAAAAATTATTAAAAGATTTACCGAATAAAATTCGTGATATTTTGGGAATTACTGCAGATGTAAATTTGCGTACCGAAAACAACAAATATTTTATTGAAATTAATGTACCGTCTTATTCTACACCTATATCATATAAAGGTTGTTTCTATTATCGTTCCGGAAGTACTGTCCAAGATTTAAAAGGTCCGGCTCTTGAAAAATTTCTGTTGAGTAAAATGGGGAAAAAATGGGACGGTGTTATTGCCCATGGTTTCTCTGTCGACGATTTATCACATGAAGCCATAGAACTATTCCGAAAAAAAACACGTAAAAGCAAAAGAGTTCCCGAAGAAGACATTAATGAAACTGATGAAAATCTTTTAACCGCAATGGGATTGTTATCGAACAATAAACTGAAAAGAGCGGCTGTAATTGCATTTGGGAAAGAACCTGAAAAATTAATTACAGGAGCCTATGTAAAAATTGGTTTTTTTAGGACTGATACAGATTTGCTCTATCAGGACGAAATTCACGGAAGTCTTTTTACACAGGTAGAAAAAACTATGGATTTGCTTCTTACAAAATATATGAAAGCAAATATCGCTTATGAAGGATTGACGCGTACAGAGACTTATGATTACCCCGAAAATGCTCTACGTGAAGCTTTGTTAAACGCTTTGATTCATAAAGATTATACAAGTGCCACGCCTATACAAATAAGTGTGTATAAAGATTGGCTGATGATATGGAATGCTGGTGATTTACCTAAAGGTTGGACCATAGAGACTTTAAAACACAAACATATCTCCGAACCGGCAAACCCAGATATTGCTAATGCATTTTTTAGAGCCGGTTACATAGAAATTTGGGGACGAGGGA
>CAZAOG010000138.1:0-6926 GCA_964486645.1 uncultured Ignavibacteriaceae bacterium
TTTAATTATTGATATTAAACACAAACAAACAGGCTGCTGCAGACCGGTTTTTCATATAATTTTACAGGACTTCTGAAAAATTATTTTTTAATTAAATTTTTTCCGATTAACCAAGTCCTATCTTAAACTATTAATATCTCTACTATCCTACAAATATTCCGCTTATACAACTTTTCTTTACAATAAATACACTTTCATATATTTTTTACTTATAATGAATAATCGGCTTTGGTAAATTACGTTTTACCTAAAAATAGAATTAATTTTTTTGGAGAAAAATATGACAGAGTTTAACACTTCCACAAAAGAAATAGGCGACGTAAATGTTGTTTATTTAAATGGTTTTTTAGATGCTCATACAGCTCCGGTATTGGAGAATACTTTCTCATCTTTGGTTGAACAAAATAAGTTTAAATTGGTAATTAATATGAAAGATTTAGCATACATAAGCAGCGCAGGTCTTGGAGTATTTATGGCATTTATTGAAAAGATGAGAGAAAACAAGGGTGACATTAAATTAACTTCGATGAATGAAAAAGTGTTTAACATTTTTGATTTGCTCGGCTTTCCGCTTTTATATGAAATATTTGACAATGAAGAAGATGCGGTGAACAAATTTTCGGAAGTCAGTTAAAGGTATGGATAAATCGATGAACGTTAATGAGAATAAATTAACTGTAAAGAGCAGTACTTCTAATTTAATTAGAATAAGAAAATTTATAAATAACAAAGCCAAAGCCTGCGGCTTCACATCCAAAGAAATTGAAAACATAGTGCTTGCCGTTGATGAAGCGTGCACTAATATTATTGAACATTCATACCACTCAAAACCGGATTTAAATATTGAAATTACCGTTTCATTTTCAAACGATACCTTTAGAATAAAAATTATTGATTACGGTGAAACCTTTGAACCAAATTCAATTAAAGAATTAAACTTGGAAACATACCATAAACAAAGAAGAGTAGGCGGCTTGGGTGTGTACCTTATGAAAACATTGATGGACGAGGTTAATTATTCATCGGTAAAAGGCAAATATAACCAGGTAATATTGACTAAAAAATTAACACTTTAAAAATGACATCTTCTGACGGTTTAAGAATAAAAAGGAACTTAAATGCACTGGTTGAATTCAGTAAGGTTGTAAACTCCAGCCTTGATTTAAAATTTATTTTAAACAATATTCTGCTTACTTGTATGGGCAAATTTTTTGCAACCAAGGGCGCAATAGCAATAAACAAAGACGGACTGTTGAAAATTATGATCTCAAAAGGTATGCCCGACGGTTTCGAAGAAAAATTTCCTACAATTACCATTAAAGATGCAATTAATAAAACAGGACAATTAAATAAAATAACTAACTTCGGCAGTTTTGTCTGCATTGAATCCATACAAGCCATAGACAAACATATCGGTACAATTTTTCTCGGTGAAAAACTTAACAAAATTCCTTATTCAAACGAAGATATACAATTTTTAAGAACAATATTAAATATTTCCGCAACGGCAATTCAAAACTCGATGGTTATTAACGAACTTAAACTTGTTAACCGCACCTTGGATACAAGAATTAACAGGCTGAATTCTCTGTTTGAATTAAGCAAGGAATTCGGTTTGTTTGCAGAATCCGCCAAAGTTGCAAAGCTGCTTGTATATTCTATCATCGGGCAGTTTATGATTTCCAAATATGCCGTTTTAATTATTGAAAACGATGAGCTGAAATTAATTGATTCAAAATTTCCCGAAAGTCAATTGGAAAATTATTTTATGAAAATAAATATTGAGAAATTTGATACTTCGATTGACGGGAATCAACTGAAAGAAAAATACAACTATCTTTTCGAACTCGGTGTTTCATTAATTGTCCCGATGCAGATACAGGGAAAAACCAAGGGACTTATTTTATTAAGCGGAAGAATAAACAAACAACCGTTCACCGAAGCAGACATTGAGTTTATTTATTCCGTCGGCAGCTTGGCAATTATTTCACTTGAAAATAGAAGACTATTTAAAGAAGAATTAGAGAAGCACAAATTAGAAGAAGAATTGGACCTTGCCAGGGATATTCAAAAAAATCTGCTGCCCAGAGAAATTTTACAACTTAATAATTTTGAAATTTCAGCCGAAAACATCTCTTCAAAACAAGTTGGCGGAGACTATTTTGACGTAATACCCGCAGACAATGAAAACTGTTACATTGCCATTGCCGACGTATCAGGTAAAGGTGTTCCGGCCTCTCTGCTTATGGCAAATCTTCAGGCTTTCTTAAAATCCATCTGCCGACAGAGAATTGACTTGGTTGAAGGAACCTCAATGATAAATGATTTAATTTCGGAAAATGTAACCGGAGGAAAATTTATAACTTTCTTTTGGGCCACAATCAACGATAAAAATAAAACCATCAGCTATGTTAATGCCGGGCATAATCCCCCGCTGCTTGTCCGCAACGGAAAAATAATTAAATTGAAAAAAGGCGGAATGATATTGGGTGTTATGCCTACAAAGGAACCATATTTAACCGAAACTTTACAATTGGAAAGAGATGATCTTCTCGTTTTATTTACGGACGGCATAACCGAGGCTATGGACAAGGAACAAAATGAATATTCCGATGAAAGACTTGAATCACAAGTCCTCTCTCTGAGAAATAAATCGGCAAAAGAGGTTCTAAAATCCATACAGGCTGATGTAAAAATTTTCACAAACGGAGCCGTGCAATCGGATGACATTACTTTGGTTGTTATAAAAGTAAAATAAAAAATTAAATGAAAATCAGTCAGAAAGTATATAATAAAAACAGGACGAAATTTTTATCAATTTTGTCTTTTCTAATATTATTTATTGCATTGGTAAATGTTTACTATACCGTGGAAATAAATGTTACTTCCAATGACGAATGTTTGTGGGTGCCGCAAAAAATCAATGCAGACAGCAGTGCTATTTTTATTAAGTTAGTAAAAGAAAACGGCGTAGCTTGGAATGCAGGAATAAGAAACGATGATCAACTGCTGGCTATCGACAATATCCCTATTAAAACAACGATGCAGGCACAGGCAATTCTCAACAAGTTTAATAGCGGAGAGTTAGCGGATTACACCGTACTGCAAAAAGGTAAAATACTTAAAACCAAGGTTTATGTAAAAAAACTTATAAATTTTGGCGATTTTTCACTTGCTCTCTTCGGATTGATCTGGTTTGTAATAGGATATCTGGTACTTGCATCAAAACCTGACGGACTTATACAAAAATTGTTTTTTGCACTCGGTACGGCAACTGTATTAACGGGTATGCAGGTAATATTAAAATCATTTTCATTTTCTGATTCACCCGGTTACTCTGAGTCTATAATTATACCCGCTATATCATTCCTTTGGGCTTTGGGCTTTGCTTCTCTTCCCTCGATAATTTTATATTTTTATTGGGTATTCCCCAAGCCATTTAAATTTATAGAAAGTAATGCCGTAAAAATCCTTTTAGTATTAATACCGGTTATTCTTTTTAGTCTTATTATTGTATACATATACATGACCTTTGTGACACAAAAAATGAATGTTTTTTATTTCATGAAATTAATGAGTATACTAAGTCTTCTGCTTGGGATAAGCTATATAATCGGCTGGATATCCTTAATTATAAGTTACCGAAGGTTAAAAGAAAAAAAAGAAAAACGCCCTATTTTTATCGTGCTTTTAGCAAGCACAATAGCTATAGCAGCAAGCATTTATACATCAACAATAGCCCCTGCTTTAACAGATACAATTTTTAATTCGCCCGAATATTACACCCCGATTGTTCTTATTACACTTGTTCCTTTGGCTTTCGGATACTCAATTTATAAATACCAATTAATAGACGTCAGCATTGTTGTAAAAAATACAATTATTTACGGAGCAGCAACACTTTCTTTAGCTGCCGTTTATTTCTTTATTATTTATGTTATGGGTCAAAGTATAAGCAAAGCCATCGGTACCGAATATCAAGGATTAATTGCCGGAGTGTTGTTTGTTATTTTTGCCGTTATTTTTCAATCGTCCAAAGATAAATTTCAAGATTTCATTACGGCAAAGTTTTATCCCGAACAATTTGCATATAGAAAAGTACTGTTAAAATTTAGTTCCGAAGTTACTACGCTGGTTGGTTTGGATAATATATTAAATTCAATGATGGAAACCTTTGTTGAAGAACTTAAAATAAAAAAATTAGCAATTTTTATTCAAGGTCCTAAAAACAGCAACCTTATTCTTATGAAGAGCGTGGGGATAGAAAATAAAGATTTAAAAATTAAAAGCGGAATTTTAGCTCATTATGTTGAACAAAAAAGTTTAGTCTCAAAAAGATTTGTAATTGATAGAGAAAATTTTGAATTGGTTTTCCCCGATATTCTTGATGACCTGAAAAAAGAAGAAATTTATACAATCATACCGATGATAATGAAATCAAAGATTGTGGGATTATTAATGTTCGGATTAAAACATTCGGGCGCTCAATTTGCAGGTAAAGATTTAGAATTACTCTGTGCAACTGCAAACCAATCGGCTATTTCTATTGAAAATGCCCGCTTATACAAAACCGAAACGGAAAAACTTAAAATTGAAAAAGAGTTGGACCTTGCAAGAAACATTCAGCAAGGTCTGCTTCCCAAATGTATTCCTGACGTTGATGGACTTGATGTTTGCGGTGAAATGATTCCTGCAATGAAAATAGGAGGAGATTATTTTGATCTTATTCCGGTTGACGGCGATAGGTCTAAACTCTACGTTATTATTGGAGACGTTTCGGGCAAGGGTCTGCCTGCTTCTTTGTATATGACCAAAGTGCAAACTATGATTCAGTTTGCCTGTACATCCGATAAATCCCCCAAAGAAATTCTAACTGAAATAAATAGAAAATTTTACGATTCCATTGAAAGAAATTCATTTGTAACTATGTCTATAGGTTTGTTTGATTACGACAAAAAAATACTGACTTTTTGTCGTGCCGGACATATGCCGTTGTATGTTTCAAGAGACGGTAAAATAGTAAAATATCAAAGCCGCGGATTGGGTGTAGGATTAGACAACGGTAAAGTTTTTGAAAAAACTCTTGTTCAGGAAGTAATACCCATTAAAAGCGGAGAATCATTTGCTTTCTTTTCGGATGGAATTACCGAAGCGATGAACGAGCAAACCGAACTTTTCGATGATAACAGACTTACGGCAATTCTCGGCAAAATTGCAAAAAGTACTGCAACCGAGCAGGTAAACGCCATTTTTGAAGCAGTTAAAAAATTCAGGGGTAATGCAGAACCGAACGATGATATGACCTTGGTTATCGTTAAAGTAAAATAAATTTTATAAGCTTAGGTAAATTATTTATCGGTAGAATTTGTTTAATTCGTTAGGACTGAAAACAGAACAAAAAAAAGAAGAGGCTGTCTCAAAAGTGTAAATTTCGTTTTAACCCACAATCCGGCCTGCCGGCTGGCAAGTTCAATCGTGCGATTTTAAGCAAAAAACGAGATTTATTTTAACCGTTTTACTTGTGCACCTTTGGTGTAACGGTTTTCCGTACTTTTGAGCCAGCTCCATTCTTTATCCATAAAAAATGATTTTTACATCATATAAGAGATTTTAACTTCCGACCATTTTTTACCGTTTTGTACTTCTAATTTATCAACTATCAGTACGCCATTCATAACCTTACCGTGTATTCTTGCATTTTTTGACATTTGCTGGGAGAGCTGTCCTGCCGGAATTGCAAGGACTATCATCTTTCCACTTTTTGTAAGTAAACCTACGGGAATACCCATACTGGCACAGGCAGCCGCACAAGCTTTAACCTGCATAGGCTTTCCATTCATTCCTTTAACCATATGATCGTTTCCGGCATTTGCTTTAGGCATCATTGAGTAACATTTGCCGTCTACCAATTTACCGGTGTAAGTATTATCACCGTGCGCTCCTGCAAACGTATAAGCAAATGTAACAGCTATCATTACTGCAAAAACTATTAATTTTTTCATTCCACTATCCTTTTATTTTTGATAAAAAATGGTTTGTTAGTTGGATTTAATATGTTGCAAACGAATATATTTATTTGTCGTATTTGCGACAAAATAAATATGAATTTAGGTCAAAAAACGAGTGGCAAAATTTAGTAATGAATAATTTTAATCGGGTTATCGGCTGTAAAAATATAAATCCGTATCGGCATTTACCTATTCTATATATCTCATAGCTTTCAAATAGACTTCATACTTTTTTTTGTAAATATTTCGGGCAAAATGAAGTTCAACTATTACGCCTTTTTTTTGCAACGAAAAATTATTTACGGATAATGTATCTATCATAAATTTATTTAAAACAGAATTACGAATTACTTTGTTCAATGTTTTTTTTGCAGCTTTTTTGCTGTTAAAATATGCTGATGCTTCGGCTTGATAAACACCATCGGCATCCGACACAAAAACAATCTTTTTTGTTTTGCTTTGATAAAACATACAATCCATGTTTGGATTGCTTTTATCACGGAATGCGGGCTTGCCGTATTTTTTTAAGACAACAGAAGTTTTTTTTCCGATAAAATTATATACTTTTATGTCCTGAGCTTCGATAGTAAAGGCAATAAATAAAAAGAGAAGTATTGACAGGAAATAGGAAAGTTTTGTATTCATTATATCACCTTTGAAATTTATTATTCATACATTGAATAAATTTTAAAAAGTGTATAGTCGGAAATGTATTTTGTAGAAGTAGAATGCGAAAAGAGTATGCAATATTTAATATTATACATTTCCCCTGCAAATGTAAAATTGATACTTAAAATTAGATGAAAGTTGTATTAGAAGCAATAAACATTTTTAAAGTAAAACCCTATGACAAATGGAAGTGTCTCAAAAGAAAGAAACTCTTACATATGAACGACAGGATTTTTGGACAACAACTTC
>CAZAOG010000139.1:0-6905 GCA_964486645.1 uncultured Ignavibacteriaceae bacterium
CGGTAGTTGTAATTTATTCAATTCCGTTCAAACCGATATAACCGATACAGGCTGTTTGGAAAAAATATTCAAAGATTTTAATCCCGATACAGTTATTCATGCCGCCGCAATTGCCGACCCTGTTTTATGTAACAAATTAAACAGCAGAATTGTGTACAACGTAAACGTAAACGCTACAAAACATATTGCACAGCTCTGTGAATTAAATAACTCCAAACTAATTTATATCTCAACGGATTTAGTCTATGCAGGTTACCGCGGTTCTATGCTCGATGAAAATTCAAAATTAATACCTGCTTCGTTTTACGCCGAAACCAAGTTAATGGGAGAAGTAAAAATAAAAGAGACTTTTGATAATTATCTGATTTTAAGGCAGGCTCTTTTATTCGGCTTATCAAAATTCAACGAGAACAATTATTTTCAATTTACATATAATGCTCTAAAAAGAAGAAATGAAGTTAAAGTATTCACCGACCAATACAGAACACCTGTTTCGGTTTCTGAATCTGCAAAAGTAATAAGAGTATTGATTGAAAAAAACATTAAAGAAGAAATCATAAATTTAGGCGGAAAAGAAAGAGTATCCAGAGCTGAACTTGCCGAACTGCTCTGCGACGCTGCCGATTTGGATAAAAGTCTTTTGAAAAAAATTAGCATGAGTGAAATTTCCGGTTATGCAGGAGTGAAAGATGTTTCTTTAAATACGGAAAAACTTTCTTCTTTTGGAGTAAACGTTAAAAGTCTGGAAGAAGCGGTGAGAGATGTTGTGCAAAATTTTCTTGTTTGAGTTTTGCTTTAATCAGGATCCAAAGCCCTTGCTACCATAATTCCAGTTTGTGATTTATTCCGCATTAAATAATCGGAGAGAGGCTTATCGGAAATTTTCACTTTCTTTCCTACATACGGGGCATTCAAGTAATGAATTCTTCCGTCGTCCAATTTAATTGCAATACCAACGTGTGAGATATCCAAGCCCTTAATGTTTGTGGTTACCGCTATCAAGTCGCCGGTTTTTAATTTTTGTTCAACTTCCCTTACTTTGTTTTTGGGAATGTAATAGTATTTTCGTTTATTGATTTCATTCTCAATTTTTTTAATGTCTTCAACAAAATTATCATTACTTAATTGTCTGTATAATTTTCTGTTTTTCGACATAAAAAATATCTTTTTGTTATAAACTCTACCGCCGATGTCTTTTGTAATATTTTTTATCCAACCTCTTCTTTCAATATCGTAAAGCCAATCCGAAAAATAATGGAGTCTTGAAGGGTACTTGTTTATTATTCCGTTTCTGTATCTTTCCTTTGTCAATTCTTTAGTAAAACTAATAAAAGAGGAATCCTGTTTTTTAACCAACCTTGCAAGTACCAATAAGTTATCCAAAAAAGTGGTGCAGTCAAAATTCCGGAGATTGACAACCAAGGTTTCTTTATCGTTTATTTCCAATGAGTGTGCAACATAATCCGTTCCGATAAACTGTTTGCCGATTTCAACTATAATCTTTCCGATGGGTTCTTTTTGAAGATTATCGGTCTGTGCTTTTTTGATAATCCGATTAAAAATCTCAACGTCCTTGGGGGTGTAGCTCTGAGAATAAACTGAGAAATTGAAAAGTAAAAGAAGGATTGTAATTATCGTTGCTCTCATAAAACTCCTATATTATATCTTCGCTTATTTCTTCCGGGAAGCTCTCTTCTATTTGTCTTTTGTGCTCAAGATTTTCAAAACGTGCGTACTCTTTTATAAATGCCATTTTTACCGTACCAACCGGACCGTTTCTCTGTTTACCGATAATTATTTCCGCAATACCTTCGAGCGAGTTCCCGTCGTTATCGGTTTGAATGCCGTAATATTCGGGTCTGTTCAAGAAAATCACAACATCGGCATCCTGTTCAATGGAGCCGGATTCTCTTAAATCGGACAGCTGCGGTCTTTTATCGTTTCTGGATTCAACGGCACGGTTGAGCTGTGAAAGAGCAACTATGGGAATGTCCAATTCTTTTGCCAAAGCTTTTAAAGAACGGGAGATATGGGATATTTCTCTTTCTCTGCTCTCCATTCTTGCCTGTCCCTGCATTAGCTGGAGATAATCAATAATAATAAGTCCGATATCTTTTTCTGCTTTTAACCTCCTTGCTTTTGCTCTTATTTCAAGCACGGTTTGTGCAGGGGTGTCGTCAACATAAATCGGAGCTTGGGTAAGTTTGTGAGCGTTTTTACTGAGTTTAACGCCCTGACTTGCCGGTAATTTTCCGGTTCTAACCTGATGAGCATTTAATTTGCCTTCTGCACAAAGGAGCCTTATTATCAACTGCATAGTTGACATCTCCAGGCTGAAAATACCGACGGGAATGTTAAAATCAATTGCAGCATTACGTGCGGCAGACAGCGCAAATGCGGTTTTTCCCATGGAAGGTCTGGCGGCAAGAATTATTAAATCCGATTTTTGAAAACCGCCGAGCATATCGTCTAATTCGAAAAAACCCGTAGGTACGGAAAAATCTTTATTGGCATTTGAATGAATTGCTTCGATATATTCGAGGGCGTTTTTTACCGCGCGGTCCATTCCCAAGAAAGATCTTTTAAGATGATTTTCCGTAATCTCAAAAATTCTACGTTCGGCATCGTCCAAAATATCAAAAGCATCTTCGGTGCCTTCGTATGCGGATTTAGCAATTTTATGTGAACTTGAAATAAGCCCGCGTAAAATTTCTTTTTCAATAATTATTTTTGCATGGTATTCAATGTTCGCGGCTGAAGATATATTCTGCGAAAGTTTGCTCAAGTAAACGGCACCGCCCACTTCTTCCGTTTGTTCGCGCTTTTTCAGTTCTTCATAAAGGGTAACGGTATCTATGGGTTCGCCCGCTTCGAACAGGGAAATCATCGCTTCAAAAATCAGTTTATGTTCTTTTAAGTAAAAACTGCCGGGAGTAAGAAGTTCAATGGCTTTGGGTACCGCTTCTTTTTCAATCAGCATAGCGCCCAGCACCGAAGCTTCAACTTCGGGTGCGTACGGCGGTTTTACATCGGCAGGCACCAAATTTTCTAATTCGATATTTTGTTTTTTAGTTTTTGCCATTGTTTACTTTTCTTTCAACTCATCGTAAAGAAGTCTTAATTTTTGTACATCTTCCCAAGTTGCTCGTTTCCAGTGCGGGTTTCTTAATAATGCTGCAGGGTGATACGTAACGATAACTTTGGCATTTTCAAAATCAAAAATCTTACCCCGCATATTACCAAGACTTGAAGTCATTTTCAATATCCCTTGTGCCGCAGTTTTACCCAAACATAAGATTAATTCGGGTTTTATTATTTCAATTTGCTTTTTCAAATAAGGAAGACAGGTATCCATTTCAACGGGAAGCGGGGTTCTGTTGCCGGGTGGTCTGCATTTAACAATATTGGCAATAAAAACTTCTTCACGCGTAAATTTTATCGCTTTTAAAATATCGGTTAGTAATTTACCTGCACGTCCGACAAAAGGAAGACCCTGTTTATCTTCTTCCGCACCGGGACCTT
This sequence comes from uncultured Ignavibacteriaceae bacterium, assembly GCA_964486645.1. Classification (GTDB taxonomy): domain Bacteria; phylum Bacteroidota; class Ignavibacteria; order Ignavibacteriales; family Ignavibacteriaceae. Next base: position 3,523 of record CAZAOG010000139.1, read on the forward strand.
CGCCGATTACCATAACATCGGCATCCGGATTACCCGAGCCGAAAACAAAATTGTTCCTGTTTTTAGCAAGTACACATTTTTGACAGGTATTAATCAAATTTTCTAATTCTTTTAGGGAATTCGAATTCTGCCAATCGTCATTATCAGCAGAACGGAGTGCTTTTTTTTCTGTTGTTGCAGACCGGGGTTTTTCTGTTTTAATGTTTACCTCTTCTAACAAATCATCACCGTATATTTCTTTTTGGTCGATCAATGATTCGACAATTCTATTTTTTAATAAATCGGACAAGTGTAATTATTTTTTGTTTTTTAAAATTTCAGAAAGAATATTGTTTGCCGCAGTAAATTTTGACTGCAAAGGAAAATCTTTTTTATCACCGGATTTATGCAGTATTTTTATTTTGTTTGTATCGGAATCAAAACCGCTTTGATTTGTTTTGAGTACGTTTAAAACAATCATATCTAAATTTTTATTTTTTAATTTTTTCTTTGCATTGATAATCCCGTTCTCGGTTTCCAGAGCAAAACCTGCAACAAATTTTCCTCTTTTATTCAAGGATGACAAAATGTCTTTGTTCTCTTTTAATTGTATGGAATTGAATTTAGTCTCTTTTTTAATCTTGTTTTTTGCTTTTTTAACGGGACTGAAATCAGAAACGGCAGCGGACATTATCAAAATATCGTTCTTTTTCAGATTCAGTTCAACGGCTCTTTCCATTTCGGATGCAGACCTAACCGGAATTAGATTAATTTCGGGGTAAATTATTTCTGCCGAGGGACCTGAAATTAAAGTAACTTGTGCTCCTCTTAAATAAGCGGCTTTTGCCAGCCAGTAGCCCATTTTACCGGAAGAACGATTGCCGATAAATCTTACCGGGTCGATGTCTTCATAAGTAGGTCCGGCGGTAATAAGAATTTTTTGAGCTGTTAAATCACGTTTAACACCGTTTAAGATTAATGCGGCACAATCAATAATTTTGTTTATCTCGGGCATTCGTCCTTTGCCGGTAAGTCCGCTTGCAAGTTCACCTTCTTCGGCTTCAATTACGTTTATTCCGAATTCTTTTAACGTTTGAATATTCTTTTGCGTTATTTTGTTATGGTACATGTCTACGTCTGCGGTCGGGGCAACCAACAGAGGAGAACGCAATGCGGTAACCATTGTTGTTAAGGCATTATCGGCAAAGCCGTGAGCGATTTTTGCAACCGTGTTTACGGTGCACGGTGCTATAATCATAATATCAGCCCAAAGGGCAGTATCGATATGCCAGGTTGCTAATCCTGTATTATCTTTTTGCGAGTGGGGAAAAGTATTTATTACAACAGGGTTTTCAGATAACGTTGAAAAAGTAAGCGGTGAAACAAATTCGGTAGCGGAGGGAGTCATAATTACTCTAACTTCGGCGCCTAATTTTTTTAATTGCCTGGTAAGAAAAGCCGCTTTATAAGCGGCTATGCAGCCCGTTACACCGAGCAGTATCTTTTTATTTTTAAATATTATTTTATGCACCACAAACCTTTATAAGGTTAAAAATGACAAAAGAGGATAAAATAAAATACGGAATATTATTTATCTTTGTATTTATATTCTATTTTTCCCTCTAAAAATTCATTTAACGCCTGCACATGCGGCTTTTGGCGTTTTTCAAATTCCAACGATACTTTTAATTGTGCAGGATTTTCAAATTCTTCCGTTTCTTCTTCACCCGCTGCTTCGGGTATTGTACTAAGTATAGCGTTATATTCAATTTTGTTTTCTTCGTTAATCAGACGTCCTTTTTTGGCACAAACTACAATTGCCTCGTAAATGTTTGTGGCGTGATTCTCAATTTCTCTCAAATCAATCGGTTCTATTGCCATCGTTTATTTCTCCTTTTTTGTAATTTTTTCTATTAAAACTTTTATTTTTTCAAGTGCTACATCCAAATCAATATTTTCAACAAGATAATCAAATTTATCCTTTAAACTCAACTCCATAGTAGAGCGTTCTATCCTTTTTTTCAAATCTTCTTTGTCTTCGGTATTTCTTTTTTTCAGTCTTCTTGTTAATTCTTCAACGCTTGGCGGAACTATATAAATAAGGACGGAATCGGGATACATCTTTTTTAAATTTAATGCTCCGTTAACGTCAATTTCAAGAATTATTGACTTGCCTTTATTAATTAAATCATCGACAAAACGCTTATATGTACCGTAATAATAATCGTAAAATTTTTCCCATTCAATAAATTCATTGTTCTCAATTTTCTTTTTAAATTCTTCTTCGGTGATAAAATAATAATGTTTACCTTCTTCTTCGTTTTCCCTTTTAGCCCTTGTTGTGGCGGAAACGGAAAAAACAATATCCGGAAAAAGTTTTAAAACCTCCCTTATAATTGTTGTTTTCCCCGTACCGCTCGGAGCGGAAATTGCTATTAGTTTTCCTTTTTCCAAATTTATCTATCACTCTATATTTTGAATTTGTTCCCGAATCTTTTCTATTTCTTCTTTTATAAAAATTGATTTGTGAGAAATCTCGGACGAAAATGTTTTTGAAGCGATTGTATTTGCTTCTCTGTTAATCTCCTGACAAAGGAAGTTCAATTTTCTTCCGTTCGATTCGTCACCGTTCAAGCAATCGTTAAAAAATTTCAAATGACTTTTTAACCTCACACATTCTTCGGTGATATCAGCTTTATCGGCTAAAATTGCCAATTCGGTTTCCAATCTTTCTTCGTTTATATTTACATCGTCAATTAAATTTTTTATTCTTTCTTTTAACAGTAAGTGATATTCTTCTACTGTTTCTCTTGCGTTGTCCTTAATTTCATCAACCTTTGTCTCAATTTCTTCGGTTCTTTTTCTAAGATCTTTCGCAAGTTCCGAACCCTCGTTGGTCTTCATTATATTTAGTTCGTCAATTGCTTTGTTAAGCGTTTCTTTTATAAATTCAAAATCTTCTTCGCTTATTTCAATTTTATTACCCGAAAATAAATCTTTGTTTAAAAGTATGTGATTTAATTTCAGATTTTCATCAATATTGCTCTGTTTTTTTATATCTTCTATTGTAAGAAGAAAATCATTTAACTTTTCGGTATTTATTCCCCAGGGAGAATCCTTCCGGTCTTTAAAGTTTACTTGAAGAGTAACGCTAATTTTACCTCTTTTTATTCCGTTTTTAATTACACTTTTTAGTTCAAATTCTCTTAAACTTAAAAAATTGGGTAAACGAAAAAAAGTATCCAAAAAACGGCTGTTCACGCTTTTCAGCTCGATATCTACCGAAATTCTTTCGTTTTCGGCAAAAGACTTTCCGAATCCCGTCATACTTTTTAACATAAAATAATCCTTTTAAAGAATATAAAAATAACGATTTTTCAACTGTTAACCAATGAAAAAATTAA
>CAZAOG010000140.1:0-6867 GCA_964486645.1 uncultured Ignavibacteriaceae bacterium
ATAATTGAAAATGCGAATAATTCTTATATCAATCAATCATTTAATTTAGAACCTTATTAAGGCTGAAAAAACTTTATCAATATCTTCTCTGTTGTTATAAAAATTACAAAATGAGAAGAGAGTTCAAGATCTTCCGTTTTAATTTTTCAATATTTTAAGCTGTTATATTACTTAAGCAAATAATCACTTTGCAGCAATTTGTTTCCTTTTTCATCGGCTACCGCAAATGCAAAGCCTTTATACAAAGAAAAAGCACCGAATTCACCTTCTTTGTTCATTGCTAAAAAACAAATTTGTTTATTATTAAAATATGCTTCTTTATTTATTCTTTTTATTACATATTCACACGCTTTTTGAGGCGAATAACCTTCCCGCATTTTTTCAACGGCTAAAAAACCACCTACGGATTTCATAGCTAATTCACCCCAACCGGTAGAACACGCGCCTCCGACTTCATTATCTACAAACAAACCGGCTCCTATAATTGGCGAATCACCCGTTCTACCGTACAATTTAAAAGCTATGCCGCTTGTCGATACCCCGCCGCTCATATTTCCTTTTTTATCAATTGCCAAAAGACCGATTGTATCGTGATTTTCTTCCTTCTCTAATTCCGTTTCTTTCTTTTTCTTCCAACGTTCCCAAGCTTCTCCTGCCTTTGGAGTTAAAAGATTTTGTTTTTTAAATCCGTTTTTTAATGCAAACTGCAGAGCACCTGCACCAGCCAACATTACATGAGGTGTTTTTTCCATTACAAATTTTGCAACCGAAATAGGGTTTTTTATTCCTTGCAGGAAACAGACTGCTCCGGCGTTTCCCTCCCAATTCATAATTGATGCATCAAGAGTTACGTTCCCTTCTGCATCCGGGTAACCTCCATAACCGACAGAGGTTACTTTCGGATTGTTTTCTGCTGTTTGTATTCCAAGCTCAACGGCATCGAGTGATGTCTTCCCGCTTTGCATTACCTTCATCGCAACCTTGTTTGCTTCGTATCCATGCGACCATGTAGATATACTTATCGGACCTTTTACCGCTGCTACATTTTTTATCTTAGGATAAGATTTTGTAATTGCAGCACCCGTCAATGCAAGCGAACCCGTAACTAAAAACTGCCGTCTTGTTTGTTTCATTTTATTCTCCAAATAAATTTTGCGTTTATTTTTTAACTTTAAACATTACAGTGTTCTTTTGCTGCAATTTTTAACAGTATCGAATTCTATTTGGGAACCGAATTCATTACTTCAACAACTTTATCAACATCTTCTCTGCTGTTATAAAAATGCGGCGAGAAACGGATATAACCTTCTCTCACTGCAGTGTGAATTTTTCTCTTTAATAATTCATCGTGCACTGTCTGGGCATTATCGACTTTACAGGTAACAATTCCCGATCTGTTTTCTTTTTTACAGCCTGCAAGCAGTGACTTAAGTCCTATTTCATTAAGCTTTTCGGTTAAATATGAAACATTGTTTAATACCTTTTCTTCTATGTTTTTAAAACCGATTTCCTTCATCAATTTTAACGAAGCACAGATTGCGTAAACCCCGATTTCGGAAATTGTTCCGTTTTGAAATTTTGATGCATCTTCTCTTAATTTAAGGTCATAGCTTAAAATATTCCACGCATTTACAACGGATTTCCAACCGACAAAACGCTGTTTGATGTTTTTCTGCAGTTCTTCGGATAAGTAAATAAATCCCAGCCCCTGAAGTCCGAGCATCCATTTCTGAGTGCCCGAAGAAAGAAAATCAATGCTGCATTTCTTTACATCAAGATTTACGGCGCCCATTCCCTGTATGGCATCAACGGAAAAAATGATTTCCCTCTTTTTACACTCGCTTCCCAATTTTTCAATATCTATTCTGTAACCGGTTAAAAACTGCACTTGACTTACAGAGACCAATCTTGTTTCGGGTTTTATCTGTTCAATCAAATCATCGGCGGTTACAATTCCCTCTTTTGATTTAACGAAATCTACAATTACACCTTCTTTTTCTAAATTCAAAAAAGGATAAACATTTGCCGGAAATTCCAAATCGTTGAGCAGCACTCTGTCCCCTTTTTTCCAATCGATTCCTTGCGCCAAAATATTAATTCCGTTGGAAGTGTTGTCGACAAAAGCAATTCTATCGGAGGTTGTATTTATCATTTCCGCAATAATTTTTTTTGATTCTTTTTCTCTCGATAAAAAAGATCTGAATCCGTCAATATCGCTTCGGCTGTTTTCTTTTGTATAAAGATTGATTTCTTCAATTACAGGTTTGGAAAGCGGTCCGGTGGAAGCATTGTTAAAAAAAATCACACCTTCGCCGATGTGGGGAAAATAATCTCTTACGTTTTTAATTATATCCATTTATTATTATTCCAAAATTAAGTGTTTATATAATGGTCATTACAAATAAAACGAGGCATGAATGTATGGTTGAATGGATGATTGGTTGATTGTTATGAAATAATTGATTCCAATTCACAAACAGCCGGTTATTCTTCCATCCGTTCATTTTTTCATTCAATCATTCTTCAAAAAAAACATCAAGGCAACGCAAAAAAATGCAACATTAACTTTTTGTAATTCATCTCTTTAAAACTAAGAATTTTTTCGTTCAATTTTAGGGTGACACTACTCACAATCAATTGCTTCGTGTTTTACAATTTTATCGATAGTAAAAAGGGAGACGTTTTAGTAAATTAATAATGAATTTTTTTTATGTAGGATGTTTTTTCTTTTGAAAGACAAAATTTTAACAATTAAAATCAAGTAAAAAAATGAAATCAATTAAAGCCCGCAGACATAAGGAACTAAAACCCGAAGAAATCAGATGGTTTTGCAATCCCGAAATTTTCAAATTTGCATCAACCTACGAGTTGGAACCTATTGAAGGAATACTCGGTCAGGAACGTGCTTTAAAGGCAATTAAACTCGGTGTTGATTTACGAAGCCCCGGATACAATATTTATATTGCCGGTCTTTCGGGTACCGGTAAAGCTTCAACGGTAAAAAAAATGCTCGAAGCAATAAGCTCAAACTGTCCGATGTTATACGACTACGCTTACGTAAATAATTTCAAAGATCCCGACAGACCGACACTTCTTTTATTTCCAAAAGGACACGCAAAGATTTTCAAAAAAGAATTGAGCGATTCCATAGAAATGTTAAAAAACAAAATTCCTCAATCACTGGAAAGTAAAAGTTATCAGGAAGAAAAGAAAAAAATAGTTGCCGACTTTACAACTCAGCAGCAAAAACTTATGCAGCCGTTTCAAGAAAAATTGAAAAAGAATAATTTTACTTTAGGGCAGGTACAGGACGGACAATCCGTCAGACCGGAATTGTTCCCGGTAATAAACAATAAACCCGTATCTCTTTTACAGCTCGAAGACTTAGTACAAAAGAAACAACTGACACAGAAAGATGTTGAAAAAATTGTAAAAAAACACAATACCTATCAGCAGTCACTTCAAACTCTTTTCAAAAAAGGTCTGAAGCTGAGCCAGAAGTTCCAAGAGAAACTAAGCGAACTTGAAAAAAGTACTGCAAAGGTTGTTGTAAAAGGAGTAATGGATAATTTACGCGATCAATTTACCGACAAAAAAGTAATTTGTTATTTAGACAACGTTGAAGAAAATATACTTGAAAATCTGCAAGTGTTTGAAGGTATTAAAACCGAGGGCGAAAAAACAGAGGCAGGTTTTACAATAGATTATTTTAAAGAGTACGAAGTAAATATAATTTTAGACAACAGCAAAACACACAATTGTCCGGTAATAATTGAAACATCTCCGAGTTACCTGAACCTTTTCGGAACCATAGAAAAGGTAAACGACGGCAGAGGCGGCTGGTACAGCGATTTTACAAAAATCAAATCAGGTTCTATTCTGCAGGCGAACGGAGGTTATTTGGTTTTAAATGTTAATCATCTTTTTGAAGAACCCAATGTTTGGCAGACACTAAAAAGAATACTTACTTACAGAATTTTACGGATAAGAGACGACCACAGACCCTTCCAGTTCTCAAGTTCCATACTTCAGCCCGAACCGATAAATATAGATACAAAAATAATTCTTATCGGTCCTTCACATATTTATTCGGCATTGTCAAATTACGAGGAAGATTTCAAAAAGATATTCAAAATTATTGCGGATTTTGATTATGAAATAAAAAGGACGGATGAAGTACTTATTGAATATGCAAGGGTTATTAAAAAATTAATTAAAGAAGAAAACATGCACGATTTCGACAAAACGGCAATCGCAAAACTTATTGAAATCAGTGCACGTTATGCCGGACAGCAGGATAAGCTTACTACAAGATTCTCTTACATAGCGGACGTAGCACGCGAAGCAAACTTCTGGGCTTGTGATGACGGGTTTAACGTAGTTACCGCAGCACACATAGAAAAAGCATATAATTTTGCCAAAGAAAGACACGGTTTATCGGAGTCAAAAGTAACCGATATGATAAACGAAAACGTAATACTTATTGACACCGACGGTGAGAGAGTCGGACAAATAAACGGACTTGCAGTTTACGGCTCTGATTTTTATTCTTTTGGTAAGCCCACCAGAATTACGGCTTCCGTTTCGATAGGAAGCGGCAACATAATAAATGTAGATCGAGAAGCAGGAATGGCAGGAAACACCTATAAAAAAGGTGTATTAATTATTGCGGGATATTTTAAAGAAACATTCGGACAAAAATTTCCTCTTTCGTTCAATGCAAATTTTGTTTTCGAACAGTCATACGGAGGTGTTGACGGAGACAGCGCTTCCTGTGCCGAAATTTTTGCTTTGCTTTCAACACTTTCAGGTCTGCCGATAAAACAATCATTTGCCGTAACGGGTTCATTAAATCAAAAAGGCGATGTTCAGCCCATAGGCGGAGTAAATGAAAAGATTGAGGGATTTTTTGATCTTTGTAAACATCGGGGTTTTACTAAAAAACAAGGGGTAATTATACCTATTCAAAATGTAAAAGATTTAATGCTGAAAGAAGAAGTAGTTGAAGCGGTGCAAAATAAGGAGTTTCATATATATGCAATAGAAAGGATTGAAGAAGGAATTGAAATATTAACGGGAGTAAAAGCCGGTAAATTAAACTCACGAGGAAATTATGAACCGGACTCTGTCTTCGGACTGGTAGAAAAGAAACTGATGGACTTTCATCAAAAGACAAAAACAAAGCCGGTCAAACGAAAAAGAAAACCAACCACAAAAACAAAAACGAAAAAGTAATGGCGGATAATAATTCTATTTCATCAAAAACAAAAATTCTTTGCACTCTGGGGCCCGCTTCGGATTCAACCGAAAAAATAATAGAACTGATAAAAGCAGGCTGCCGGGGAGTCAGATTAAATTTTTCACACGGCAATAAAGATTACTTTACAACTATATTTAATAATATTCACAATGCATGTCTTGCACAAAACACACCGCTTGCCATATTAGCGGATCTGCAAGGTCCGAAAATTAGAATAGGCGAACTAATCACACCTGAAATTGAACTGATAACAGGAAAAACCATTGAAATAATCTCCGAGGATATAAAAGGAACATCCGAAAAAATTTCAACCTCGTATAAATCACTTGTAAAAGATGCACAAACCGGGGATATTATTTTAATTGATGACGGACTACTGAGATTGGAGGTCTTACAAAAAGAAGAAGCTTCTCTCAAATGCTTAATTGTAAACGGAGGAATATTAAAACCTAAAAAGGGTATCAATTTACCCGGAATGAAACTGTCAACTCCGTCGGTAACGGAAAAAGATTACGAGAATTTGGAATTTATTCTTCAACATCGTGTAGATTACATAGCTTTATCATTCGTACGTAAAGCGGATGATATAATGGGATTGAAAAATTGGTTGAAAGCAAAAGGAAAGGAGACTCCCGTAATTGCAAAAATAGAAAAGAAAGAAGCCTGCGACGATTTTGATTCCATCCTCGAAGTTTCGGACGGAATTATGATTGCACGCGGCGACCTCGGCGTTGAACTGCCGCCCCAGGAAGTACCCTTAATACAAAAAGAGATAATTAAGAAATGTAACTCGAAGGGAAAGCTTGTAATAACGGCAACGCAAATGCTGGAATCAATGATTCATAACCCTGTTCCTACGCGCGCGGAAGCATCCGACGTAGCAAATGCTGTTTTGGACGGGACGGGCGTTGTTATGCTGAGCGGTGAAACGGCAGTCGGTAAATACCCGGTGGAAACCGTTAAAATGATGAATTCAATAATTTTAAATGCCGAGACTCATCTTCAGCCTTTAAAAGACGAAGAATACGAAACGCCTTCTACGGTAGAAGAAAAACTTTTTGATTCGGTGGGAAGATCGATAGTTTCGTTGAGCAGACATATTAACGCCGATGCAATAGTGGTTTTCACTTTCAAGGGAAGAACCGCATTTAATCTTTCCAAATACAGACCGAAGGCTGAAATCATCGCTTTATCCAACAGTTTTGAAACAATGAACAATTTATCTCTAAGATGGGGAGTTATTTCATTCTTTTCCGAATGTATTGACAAGGAACATCTGGCGATTGACGAGGCAAAAAAATCACTTTTAGAAGCAGGATTAATTAAAAAAGATAATCTTGTAATATTTACGGCGGGCGCGCCGTACTCGGAAAAATCGCGTGCAAGCTGGCTGCGTTTTGAAGTGATTTAAGAAATAAAATTATATTTCAAAAACCCGTTTTTTTTTGATGAAGCGCAGTTTTCTGAAACTGAAAAAGAAACAACTGCAACGGCAGTTGAACTTATAATAGCCTCGAATGAAATTCGAGGAAAAAAAAGAAAGAGAATATCTTAACTGCGGACGCAGTTGAATTTTGAAATGTTAAATTTGCGGGATGTTTTAATGT
>CAZAOG010000141.1:0-6665 GCA_964486645.1 uncultured Ignavibacteriaceae bacterium
ACACTTTCGTCTTTTTTTATCCAGCCGCTTTTGTAAAGATTATTAAAAGCCGCAAGCGTTGCTCCGCCTTCCGGCGCGGCAAAAATGCCCTGTGTTCTGCCTATTAAATTTGCGCAATCCATAATCTCTTTATCGGAAACCGCTACGGCAGTACCGTTACTTTTTCTAATTGCATCCAGTATTAAAAAATCACCTATTGCCGCAGGCACTCTCAAACCGCTTGCAACAGTTGAAGCGTTCGGCCAGAGTTCGGCGTGTTTTTTGTTTTCCTTAAAAGCTTTTATTATGGGTGCGCATCCTTCGGATTGAACGCTTACCATTCTCGGTCTTTTGCCGTCAATCCAGCCTAATTTTTCCATTTCGTTAAATGCTTTCCACATGCCTATTAGTCCCGTACCGCCTCCGGTCGGATATATAATTACATCGGGCAGCGCCCAACCCATCTGTTCGGCTATTTCATAACCCATGGTTTTTTTGCCTTCAATTCTGTACGGCTCTTTTAATGTCGATACATCAAACCAGCCGAGGTTTTTAACTCCTTCCGAGGCGGCTTTTCCGCAGTCGGTAATCAAACCGTCAATCAAAGTCACTTCCGCGCCGAGTGCTTTACATTCGGCAACAAAAGGAGGGGGAACATCTTTGGGCATAAAAACGTGTGCTTTTATTCCGGCAAGTGCCGCATAGCCGCTCATTGCACCGGCGGCATTACCCGCAGACGGAATAGAGATTTCTTTTATGCCTAATTCATAAGCTCGGGAAACCGCCATTGCCAATCCCCTTGCTTTAAATGAAGTTGACGGATTCAACCCTTCGTCTTTAATAAATAAATTGGTATGGTTCACTTCCTCTCCGAGTCTTCCGGCTTTAAAAAGAGGGGTAAAACCTTCGCCTAAGGACAATTTAAAATTGTCATTCTTAACCGGAAGCAGCGGTGAATAACGCCACATATTTCCGGGCTGGTTTAACAGATATGATTTGTCCAAATCGTTTGAAGCGGATTTTAGGTCGTATTTTGCGAGCAGGGGTTTACCGCATTCGTCGCATAAATTTAATATTTGATCACTATCAAATATTTTTTTACAATTGCTGCATTCAAGGTGCGAGAAATAATTTTTCATTTTAACATACAAAAGATTTATAATTTTTCAACCGAAATATTTTTTAAGTTAATTTCCGATATCAGCTTTAACTTTCCTTTTTCAAAATCCTTATCATAATTATTAATATCATAATTCAATTTTTCACTTCCGTAATTTAAATAATCCGAAAAAATTATGCCGTTTACTTTTCTTTTATTAACAGCTTTTCTGAATCTCGTACCGCCGCCGTTAACATGATAAAGATATGCAAGAAAGTCCATAGAGTAATTTTCTTTATTTATCCAGTATATAAATACATCGTCAAAATCTTCGCCGCCGCCGTTCTGTGAGAAAGTAACTTTAATCTTGTAATAGTATTTACCTTCAACTTTTACTTCACCCAGCAATACCTTATTTACGGCTTTGTCGTTTAATCCGTAGGGAAGAAGCGCAAAATAAACAACGCTGTTAACCGAACTTGATAAAACGTTTTTCATTTCATCCGTAATGTCCGCTTCTTTATTATCAATTAATCGTACGAAGGAATTATTACTTAAAATATCTTTAATTTTATTTCCGTTTGTATCGGTGAACTCTCTTGTGAATTCAAACAAACCGTTTTGTCTTTTTACGGAATAATGTTTGTCTCTAAAGTCAAAGGATATTTTTGAAGAAGTAAATAATTCTCCTCCGTGAGTTTTTATTGCTTTGTTTACTATTTCGTTCGCATCTAATTTTTGTTCAGAACAACCGTTAAAAGATAAAACTATAAATAATGCAAAGGACAAATAAAGCAGGTTAATTAATCTTTTGGTTTTTGAATTATTCATTTTATCAAATCCTATTTAGCGCCGAAATATTTATTTAAAAATGATTTAACGGCGGTCCAGTATTCTTTACTGTAATCGAACTTCGACCAAAGTACGCGTGAGCCGTGGTTTCCCTCTGACTTGGGAATAAAGGAGGTCTTTTTCTTTGAATGAATTGCGGCAAAAATATTTTTCCAATTGCCGCTCTCTCTTTTAGCCGATGTTATAAATACGGGCTGAGTTATATTTTTTGCGTTTTCCGTTATGTAGGTTTTGGTTTTGCCCGACTTCTCAAAATATTCTCCGGGCGAAAAAGATAGTATTCCGTCCACGTCTTTTTTATGTTTGCTTCCGACTACCAAAACAAGTGCGGATGAGTAAGAACTTCCCCAAATGATCAGTTTACCTTTGGCGTAATTTTTTTTGGCATATTCAATTGATGCTTCTATATCCTTAATGGCATCAATATAGCTTGTTCCTCTCTTTTGTTCTACCGCACGCTTATGTGTTTGATTTATAACGCCGTTCACTTTTCCACCCGAACGCAGATCTACAGCCATAGTATTGAAACCAAGCTTGTTCAGTCTCGGGGCTATTTCTTTATATTCGCCTCTGCTCCAACCGGCTTGGTGAAAAAGTATAATAAAAGGTGCGTCTGTTTTGTGAGATAAATATAGATTTGCCGTAATTAATAATCCGTCTTTTGATTTGTAAGTAACCGTATTTTCTTTTGGAAATGAAAAAGAAGTCAATATTAATAATGAAAATAAAAATGAAAAGATTTTTACGCGTTTCATCTATTTAACCTCCGAAAAAATAAGAAGATAGTTTTTTATTAAAATTAAACTAAATGTTTGAGAAGTAAAAATCAGCATATATATGATGGGTGGTTTTTAAAATAAAAAACCCGCTCCGACAAACGCCGGATCGGATTTTTATATAAATAAAACTTTGTAAATTTTATTCTGCAAATTTTTTGAAAACCACGGAAGTGTTATGACCTCCGAAACCGAATGCGTTGCTAATTGCCACATTAATTTCTCTTTTTTGCGGTTTATTGAAAGTATAATTTAAGTCGCATTCAGGGTCGGGATTTTCGAAATTTATAGTCGGCGGAACCATGTTATTTTTAACCGCCAATATTGAGGCTATTCCTTCCACGGCACCTGCGGCGCCCAATAAATGTCCGGTCATACTTTTTGTTGAAGAAACGTTCATTTTATAGGCGTGTTCGCCGAAAACTTTTTTTATGGCTTTTGTTTCGGCAATATCGCCCAAAGGGGTTGAAGTTCCGTGCATATTGATATAGTCGACCTCTTCTTTTGAAATTCCGGCGTTATCGAGTGCGCACTGCATTGCTTTAATTGCTCCCAAGCCTTCGGGATGCGGTGCGGTTATGTGATAAGCATCTGCAGAAAGTCCGATGCCAATTACTTCGGCATAAATTTCGGCACCTCTGTTTTTAGCGTGTTCCAATTCTTCAAGCACTAAAGCGCCGGCGCCTTCACCCATAACAAAACCGTCGCGGGTTGAGTCAAAAGGTCTGCTTGCCGTTTCAGGGGAATCGTTCCGCAGGGATAAAGCGCGCGATGCGTTAAATCCGCCGATACCCATTTCATTAACTGCCGAATCTGATCCACCGGTAAGCATTACATCGGCGATATTTTGTTTAATCAGCATATAGCTGTCAATCATATTGTTATTAGCAGTTGCACAAGCGGAAACTATGCAGTAGTTCGGTCCTCTGAATCCGTAATGAATGGATAAGGAACCGGCCGCGATATCAGGAATAAGCATAGGAATAAAGAAAGGTGATATTCTGCTTGGTCCCTGCTCGTGATTTAATATCGATTGATCGTAAAATGTATCTATTCCGCCAATTCCGCTTCCGAACACAACGCCTATTTTTGCTCTTTCGTCATCCGTCAAATTATCGGTATCCAATTTACTGTCTTCTACTGCCATTTTACTTGCGGCAAATGCATAATGAGCATAAGGGTCTAATCTTCTACTAGCCTTTCTGTCCATATAATTAGTCGGATCAAAGTTCTTTAATTCGCAGGCAAATTTTGTTTTTACTCTGGATGCATCAAATCTTTTTATTAAAGCCGCTCCGCTTTTTCCCTCCATCATTGCATTCCAAAAGTCTTTTACGGTTAAGCCAATAGGAGTAACTGCGCCCATACCGGTAACTACAACTCTTCTGATTTTGTCGCTCATAATTTCCTTTTACAGTTTAATTAGTTAGAAATTGAAGTGTAAATTTAAAGAAATATTAATTAAATAAATAATTCAAATTTGTCCGAATTTCAAAGTTTTAAGTCTATTCATTTAATAATTTATCAAAATTATCGGATGTAAGCCTGTATGTAGTCCATTCGTCCATAGGAGAAGCACCCAGGCTTTTATAAAAATTAATCGCGGATTTATTCCAATTCAGTACAACCCATTCCACCCTTCCGCAGTTACGTTCTTTTGCAATTCCGACGAGTGATTTTAACAGTTCCTTGCCTATGCCTTTTCCTCTGTAATCGGGACGAACAAAAAGGTCTTCCAAATAAATTCCGGGTTGTGATAAGAAAGTAGAATAATTATGAAAAAAGAGCGCCTGCCCTGCAGGTTCGTTTTCATATTCTGCAATAATTACTTCTGCGTAACTTTTGTTTCCGAATAAAGTTTCCTTCACTTTTTCTTCGGTAGCAACAACTTCGTTTGAAAGTTTTTCGTACTCGGCAATTTCTTTTATAAGAGAAAAAATTAAGGGAACATCGTTTTCCGTTGCCGGTCTAATTTTTATTTTGCTCACTATTTTCTATCGTTTTATTTTTATTTAAAAATCCTTCTATTTTTAAAGCACCGAATGCAAAAACATAACCGAATGCTGCGCCTATAATTGCACCGCCAATAATATCGGAGGGGTAATGAAGTCCCAGATAAACTCTCGATAACGCTATAAGCGTTGCAACCACCAATAAAATAGTTTTTAGTTTTGGGAACAATTTGTAAAAGAAAACGGCTGCAGCAAAATTATTCAATGCGTGGTTAGACGGAAAAGAAAAACTGCCTGTACAACCCAAGGGAGTAAGAGCATCAGCCAGTTCTTTACAAGGGCGCAGTCTATGGACTAAAGGTTTTAAGAAACCAGCCCCGAACTGGTCGGAGGCTGTAATTAAAAAAATTGTCAGCACCGCGGCAATTTTACCCCTTCTGCCGCCGTACTTAAAACTGATATAAATTAAGATAATATAGGCTAAATACCAATTATTTACGTTTGTAATAAATCCGAAAAACTTATCTAAAAATCCGACGGATAAAGTATGGTTAATAAAATAAAATACGGCAAGGTCTATAGAAAACAAAAAATCAATCATGTATTTACATTAAATTGTTAAAAATAAGGTATATAATAAATAAAAATTATTTATTTGTAAAAATTGGAGATCATTTTTATTTTGTTAATTCTGCCAATATAACCGAAGAAGCATTTGCTACGTTCAGTGATTCCGCTTTTCCTATTTTGGGTATTGTTATAATTTCATTAGAAGAATTTAATATATTTTTACTAATACCGTTAGCTTCGTTGCCCAATACTATAATTGTTTTTCCCGTGAGTTTATAGTTAAAAACATTTTTGCCGTGTAATGCTGCGGATAAAATTTTATATCCGTTATTTTTCAACACATTCAAGTCGTTGAATAAATTACCGCTGAAATAAACATTAACGTGGAATATAGAACCGACGCTTGAGCGGATAGTTTTTGGGTTGAACACATCTGCGCAGGTAGTGCTTAAAATTATATCTTTAATTCCGAACCAGTCGCAATTACGGATTATTGTACCCACGTTACCCGGATCGGATACATTTTCCAAACAGACAACTAATTGTGTGTTTAGATTAAGTGTCCATTGTTTTAATTGGATAGGCTTGTGGAAAACAGCCGCAATGCCCTGGGGATTAACGGTGCCGGATATTTTTTGGAAGTCTTTATTAGTAAGTGTTTCTACTTTTTTGTTTTCTTTTAAGTAATTAGAATTTTTATCCAAATATTCCTGTGTAACTAAAATTGATTCGTAATTATAACCGGAGTTTAATCCCTCCCGGACTGTTTTTTCGCCTTCGACTAAAAATTTATTTTCAATATTTCTAAACTTTTTTAATCTAAGGTTTGTAATTGATTTTATTTGTGCTTTGGTTAAAGTCATCAAATATCTTTGAAATTTTGGGGAGAATTATCATTCTGCCCTTTCTCCAAATCGTGTAAATACGACCATGAATATATTCCCGAATCGTGACCGTCTTTCCAGAATATTTGCATAGCATATCCGCCTACAATTTTTATGTTTTTAATTACGTACGTATCCGGAGTAATGTTTTTCCTTTCCGGCGGTCTGTAAGTTTTAAAAAGCACGGTTTCACCCTTACACCCTGCACAAGGGCATTCGTCACGTAAATATTTTAGTGATATGGCAGTGTTCGAATCGTCGTTCCATTCGATAACTAATTTGTTGTCTTTAATTTCAATCTTTTTTGGTTTCATAATAATGATGTTTAAAAGTAATATTAATAATTACTTGTAAATATATGGTTATTGTTGCAAAGAATATAAAATTAATTTAGCTTTGAAGTCTGAAAATTTTACTGTATAGTCCTGCAGCTGCCGGATAATCAGTAGTTTTTTTAAGTTTGTTTATATTTATTTATTGCTGGTGTAGCTCAGTTGGTAGAGCAGCTGATTTGTAATCAGCCGGTCGGCGGTTCGAGTCCGTTCACCAGCTC
>CAZAOG010000142.1:0-6659 GCA_964486645.1 uncultured Ignavibacteriaceae bacterium
CCCACTTATAAAGAAGATAACGGTGGGCTATCAAAACGAGATTCTGATTGGCTAGGTAAACCCAAAGACCGTCATTACTATTGGGAAGGTAAGCCCAATGATTTTTCTGATTTGCTGGATTTAAAACAAATGCAAACCCGTACTCGGCATGACCAACCGAACTCACGAAAACGCTGGCAATTTACACCTCGTCAAGAACATTACCTATTTTTACAGGGGGGTGAATAATGTATTTTTCCAGAGTGCGACTTCGTTCTGAAATTTTTAAGTCATCACAACTGCATCGAGTATTGGAAGGTAATGTGTATGGCGCACACCGTTTATTATGGGATTTATTCTCAGAACAACAAAGAAACTTTTTATATCGGGAAGAAATAGCGCGAGAACAGCTAGGGAGTTCTTCTAATGCGCGCGGGGAATCAATTTATTATATGGTTTCACAGACAAAACCCGTTGAGCCAGAAAACTCATTATTTACAGTTGAAACTAAAAATTATCAACCTCAATTAACAGCCGGACAAGTGTTAGGTTTTGAATGTCGAGTGAATCCAGTCGTCACAAAAAAAGTAGTGCGTAAAGATAAAGACAAGTATTTGCAGAAACGAGCAAAACGACAGGTTAAAGATCCACAAAAAATAACCTCTAAGCGAGTTCGGCATGATCTTGTTATGGATGAGCAATTAACTTTCTTAAAGACCTTGATTAAGGCGTTTAATCTTGAGAGTGAATTACTCACTACCCCCGAAAAGAAAGACTATAAAAAACTACTATTAGCCAAAGGAGGTAAAGCGCTTAATCAACATCTTACTGAAATACTCAGTACCGATATTCGATATGCAGAACGCTTACAGCAAGTATCAAGCTTAGCTGATAAGCTAGAGTGGGCGCTTAAAGCTGAAATTGATACAGCCCTAGAAAGTTGGTGGAAAAGACAAGGAGAACGATGTGGATTTAACTTGGTTTTTGATGATTCAGGGTTAAGCAAATTACAAAATAGTGCATATCAATGGCATGCCTTACCCGAAAAGGGTAAACACGCTGGATTTAGTTCTGTTGATTTTATGGGGGAATTGCAAATAACAGATGTTGAAAAATTTAAAACTGTATTATTGGATGGTATCGGTCGATCTAAGGCTTTTGGTTGTGGTTTGTTGATGATTAAAAGAGTATAGTAAGTCTGAATTAGAACTTAATTTAGACTGGTTAAAAAACAAAGGTTATACCTAATGAATCTTTCCCAAAACACAAAACCCCTCAGCTATCTAAAAGCTAACGCTGCAAAAGTAGCGGAAGAACTTAAAGCCAATGGCGCACCTTATTTAATCACCCAAAATGGTGAAGCGGCTATGGTCGTTCAGTCTGTGCAGGAATATGAGCAAACCCAGGAAACCCTGGCGATGTTGAAAATGTTAGCTCAGAGTGAGCATGATATAGAACAAGATAATGTCATATCAGTTGATGAGGCATTTTCTAAATTGAGAAAACGCCGGGGCTTAAGTGAGCTATAAAGTCAGTCTTACTCACGCTGCCCTTAATGATCTTTATGCCATCAATGAATATTATCTTGCACAAGCGAATAATAATGTTGCATCCGATATTATAAATAACATACAGGAAACCATACAAAACTTGGAATATTTCCCGGAACGCGGAACGATTCCTAATGAATTAATTGTTACTGGAAACACTTGTTATCGACAGGTGTTATCCTCCGTTTATCGAATAATCTATCGTATCAAAAGCAATAAAGTCTATATCGTAATGGTTATTGATGGACGAAGAGATGTTGCTTCTGCTTTAATTAGAAGGCAATTAATGTAGCGCTGATTTCAACCCTAAAAACAAACATCATTTGCAAACGATTCATCTTCTTCAAAATCTGTTATTACTGGACTCCTGATGCTCCCTCCCTTAAAACCTATTGCCATGAAAGAACGCGTATCCATGGTCTTTGTTCAAAAAGGCCAGATTGATGTCAAAGACGGTGCTTTTGTCGTAATTGATGAAACCGGTATTCGTACCCACATCCCGGTCGGCAGTATGGCTTGTATTATGTTGGAACCCGGTACGCGGGTTTCGCATCATGCCGCAGCATTAGCCGCCAGAGCAGGAACGTTATTGGTTTGGGTGGGTGATGCCGGGGTTAGATTATATGCATCAGGTCAACCGGGAGGTGCGCGATCTGACCGTTTGCTGTATCAGGCTAAACTGGCATTGGATGATAGCGCACGATTAAAAGTAGTGCGTAAAATGTATGAAATCCGTTTTGGTGAAAAGCCACCGGAACGCCGCAGTGTAGAACAGTTACGTGGAATAGAAGGCGCACGCGTCAAAAAAACCTATCAATTGCTGGCCAAGCAAGCCGGTGTGACATGGAAGGGACGTAACTACGACCGCAATCAATGGGATAATAGCGATATGCCCAATCGCTGTATTAGTTCTGCAACAGCCTGTTTATATGGTATAAGCGAAGCAGCGATTTTGGCGGCGGGTTATGCGCCAGCCATTGGCTTTATCCATACCGGCAAACCGCTGTCATTTGTTTACGATATTGCCGATATGTTTAAATTTGATAACATCATTCCACACGCTTTTAAAATTGCCGCCAAAAATTACCACGATCCGGAACGTGAAGTGCGTTTAATGTGTCGGGATATTTTTCGGCAAACCAAAATCCTCAAAAAAATTATTCCCGCCATAGAAGAGGTGCTGGCAGCTGGTGAACTGGAAATTCCCAAACCTGCTGAGGAAAATATTCCACCCGCTATCCCTAATCCTGAGAGTATCGGTGATGTTGGTCATCGTAGTTGAAAACGTGCCGCCGCGTTTACGTGGGCGTTTGGCAGTCTGGCTAATTGAAATTCGTGCCGGTGTGTACGTCGGTAATTTATCCGTCAAAGTGCGGGAAATGATCTGGCAACAAGTCGAAGCTGGTATTGAAGAAGGAAACGCCATTATGACCTGGAGTACCAATACTGAATCTGGATTTGATTTTCTCACATTAGGTGAAAATCGGCGATTACCTGTGGAAATCGATGGGTTAAAACTGGTTTCATTCTATCCAATTGAAGAGGATAAAGATGATATGCTTTAGCAGTATGCTAAGAATAAGTATGATCTTTATACCGTGAGAATGAATCGGATGAAAATGCTCTTTAACAATATAAACTTAAAAATCGCCATTTTAGTTGGTAGAAAATTAGAAGCTATTATTCCTCTTGTTTAACAATATGTTAAGATAAGTACGTTCCCCACACCCGTGGGGATGAACCGAAATGGTGGTTTGGTTGTCGCTGGTACATTAGACGTTCCCCACACCCGTGGGGATGAACCGATTCCGTTGATTCTTCCACTCCCTTGTCTCAGACGTTCCCCACACCCGTGGGGATGAACCGCGATACCGAAGAACTCGCTGAACTCGGAGCCTACGTTCCCCACACCCGTGGGGATGAACCGAAATAATAACACGAAAAACAAGCGACCTGATAACGTTCCCCACACCCGTGGGGATGAACCGATAGGTCGCAGCCAGGATTTAACGCGGATATAACGTTCCCCACACCCGTGGGGATGAACCGAGGACTGCCATTTGGCATGGGGCCAATGGAGCAACGTTCCCCACACCCGTGGGGATGAACCGAAAATATCGATTTTTCAGACAAAAATAAAGAGACGTTCCCCACACCCGTGGGGATGAACCGGGCAATGCCAGGCATTGAAGATGATTTGCAATACGTTCCCCACACCCGTGGGGATGAACCGATTAGTTGCAACCGGACGCCCTTGGGTAAGATACGTTCCCCACACCCGTGGGGATGAACCGTTTATTTTATAACAACCATAAAAAATGATAAGACGTTCCCCACACCCGTGGGGATGAACCGCCATAGCGTACCTTTTCAGCGTCCACCAATTCACGTTCCCCACACCCGTGGGGATGAACCGATTGAATATCTTTTTATTCCAGATAATATTCCACGTTCCCCACACCCGTGGGGATGAACCGGAAATTCACTGAAGAAATTTTAGGTAAAGGCCACGTTCCCCACACCCGTGGGGATGAACCGGGGACGCGGATATTTAAACCCACTTGATTATCACGTTCCCCACACCCGTGGGGATGAACCGGTTGACACTAGAACCTGGGGTACCTATTTCGTCACGTTCCCCACACCCGTGGGGATGAACCGCTCCGATTGGTTGTGTTGTTGATGCTTCTGGAACGTTCCCCACACCCGTGGGGATGAACCGACCCTGGTGCTAACGGCGCTTATTACATGCCAACGTTCCCCACACCCGTGGGGATGAACCGCGTAGTTTTTGCTTGTTTGTCAATCATTTCATACGTTCCCCACACCCGTGGGGATGAACCGGGCCACATGCGATACGTTCAAATCACTGATAAACGTTCCCCACACCCGTGGGGATGAACCGGTTCTGTTACTGTTAATGGTGTCAAAGTTGATACGTTCCCCACACCCGTGGGGATGAACCGAAGGGTTAATTGTGGCGGGTTGGTTAATTCAGACGTTCCCCACACCCGTGGGGATGAACCGAGCATATTTACACTGTTTATTATGGTTTTAATACGTTCCCCACACCCGTGGGGATGAACCGAAATTATCCAGCGTGATTATGCGGAATCTGAGACGTTCCCCACACCCGTGGGGATGAACCGTAAAAAATAATGAAAAATAATGATAATGATATGACGTTCCCCACACCCGTGGGGATGAACCGGGCCACATGCGATACGTTCAAATCACTGATAAAACGTTCCCCACACCCGTGGGGATGAACCGTACGAAAACCACTATTTTGAAGAAGGGTTAATACGTTCCCCACACCCGTGGGGATGAACCGGGAAATCGCGCGCATCGGATTTTTTGACGCTGACGTTCCCCACACCCGTGGGGATGAACCGATCATACGATTGGCAAAGTGTCGCCCAATACCACGTTCCCCACACCCGTGGGGATGAACCGGTTTGTTTTTGTATATATTTGTGCTATTGTTTACGTTCCCCACACCCGTGGGGATGAACCGAGCTGAAACGGCGCGGCGTGTTGGGTGAGGATACGTTCCCCACACCCGTGGGGATGAACCGCGAAAAAAATCATTAATGATTACTATGCTGAAACGTTCCCCACACCCGTGGGGATGAACCGATTTGTAGACAGTCATGAACTTGGAAATAGTTACGTTCCCCACACCCGTGGGGATGAACCGCCGTCACGTTTTGAGGGAATATTCTGGTCAGGACGTTCCCCACACCCGTGGGGATGAACCGTCGTTGGAATGGGTCGCCACGCTCGACGGCAGACGTTCCCCACACCCGTGGGGATGAACCGTATTTTTTAGGCGCGCCAACTTATGGTCAGGTACGTTCCCCACACCCGTGGGGATGAACCGTGGTCGAATATATGAGGATTACAGCACTAAAAACGTTCCCCACACCCGTGGGGATGAACCGTTTTTTTGTTAAGCAATAGCAATCTTAACATAACGTTCCCCACACCCGTGGGGATGAACCGGGATTTTCCTTCACCCCTGACGCCTTGAATCAAACGTTCCCCACACCCGTGGGGATGAACCGATTTTAAAACGCATGGAGCGCGAGTTGGTTGCACGTTCCCCACACCCGTGGGGATGAACCGCAGTACATTTAGCATGGCAGGGAGCAGGGAAGACGTTCCCCACACCCGTGGGGATGAACCGGTTGAGGGTTTTGATTCGTTTTCTTCTAATGTACGTTCCCCACACCCGTGGGGATGAACCGGCGGGTGTTCAGGTTTCATCTACTTCTCAGGTACGTTCCCCACACCCGTGGGGATGAACCGCAATGGTTTATTTCTCTTTGGGTGGATTTTCAACGTTCCCCACACCCGTGGGGATGAACCGCATTATGACTGTCTCAAACGATACCAGGCAAAACGTTCCCCACACCCGTGGGGATGAACCGGGTGAGGATAAAAATGGGTTACTTGTTCTTGAACGTTCCCCACACCCGTGGGGATGAACCGTGCCCGTACTAGTAACACGGGCACTTAGTGCCACGTTCCCCACACCCGTGGGGATGAACCGCAGAACCCCCAGAACCCGGTAAATCAACGCCAACGTTCCCCACACCCGTGGGGATGAACCGATTTTTCTATATTTATCTCAACTTGAACAAGGACGTTCCCCACACCCGTGGGGATGAACCGAATGACAGCGTTTTGTTATAACACCGAATCGGACGTTCCCCACACCCGTGGGGATGAACCGAGAGTTGGGTAATAGTCTTGATAGAAAATTTGACGTTCCCCACACCCGTGGGGATGAACCCTTTTTATAGAATATCGTACTGGTAGAATAGAGACGTTCCCCACACCCGTGGGGATGAACCGCATATTCCCCCCTTATATTAACGCTATACGTAACGTTCCCCACACCCGTGGGGATGAACCGATAGTGCTACTCATTGGTCCGTATCTTGGAGTACGTTCCCCACACCCGTGGGGATGAACCGGATTTAAATAAATAATCAAACCAAACCACCTTACGTTCCCCACACCCGTGGGGATGAACCGTACGCGGTATCTGTTACTAGTATTTCTGACTCACGTTCCCCACACCCGTGGGGATGAACCGAAACAGACCGACTATACCTCGCCCCT
>CAZAOG010000143.1:0-6651 GCA_964486645.1 uncultured Ignavibacteriaceae bacterium
AAAACCGGTTAAAACCGGTTGTGATTATTTTGTTTCTACGTCATAAGCCCACAGATAAACCTGCCTGTACGGTAGGCAGGTCTGTGGGTTAATTTAATTTATGAATTTTCACACAACCTCTAAACCTGCCTGCCGGCAGGCAGGATCGTGGGTTACCTAATATTTACACTTTTGAGAAAGCCTCGTTTATTTTAAAAGCAGCATCTTCTTTGTTTGTATAAATTTTCCGGCTGTTATTCTGTACAAATAAACTCCGCTTGTTAAAACCTTACTATCGGAAGACATGTTGGAAGCATCAAAATCAACTTTATAGATACCTGCAGGCCGTTGTTTATTTACAAGCGTCGTTACCTCTCTGCCGAGCAGATCATAAACAATCAATTTTACAAACGTACTATTCGGTATTGAATATTCTATTTTAGTTGAAGGATTAAATGGATTAGGAAAATTTTGAGTTAGTAAAAATTTTGCAGGATAACTCACGCCATTCTCCTCGGTACTTGTAATTATAAATTTATTTAAAAACACGGATACCGTATTACCGGCAAAGTTAGCCGTAACCAAATCCGGTTTAGAGTCACCATTAATATCTGCCACGGCTACAGACATAGGACTTTTTCCGGTAATAAAATCTACTTTTGAATTGAAAACAGGAACAGTTGAATTTGTTTCGGTAGAATTAATAAAAACGGAAATGGAATTATCTTTATAATTGGCAACAACCATATCTTCTTTACCGTCTTTATTAAAATCCGAAAATAAAATTGCAACTGGAAGCC
This sequence comes from uncultured Ignavibacteriaceae bacterium, assembly GCA_964486645.1. Taxonomy (GTDB): domain Bacteria; phylum Bacteroidota; class Ignavibacteria; order Ignavibacteriales; family Ignavibacteriaceae. Next base: position 780 of record CAZAOG010000143.1, read on the forward strand.
GGCCGGTAGTAAATTCGGTTTTTAAAGTAAATTCAGGTATAAGTGAATTACCCAAGGTTTTGTTGATAAAAATTGAAACCGCTGAACTGCTGCTGTCGGTTACGGCTAAATCGGGTTTCCCATCTCCGTTTATATCCGAAACGCCGATAGAATAAGGTTGGACTCCCGCGGCAAGATTTATTTTTGGAGCAAATGACGCCGTAAATGAATTATCCGGAGTAGTATTAAGAAACACCGAAACGGTATTATCTTCTCTGTTTGCAACAGCCATATCCGGTTTACCGTCCCCGTTAAAATCCGGTAGTGCAACCGATTGGGGCTTATTTCCGGTCGCAAAATTTTGTCCAGAAGAGAAACTCGGAACCGTATCGCCGGCAGACGTAGTGTTAAAGAAAACCGAAACGGCATAGGGAGTTACAGAGTTTGTTGTAACAATATCGGGTTTGCCGTCATTGTTTATATCCGATATAGCGGCCGAAAAAGGACCTTGCCCGGTTGTAAAATCAACTTTTTCGGTAAATGACGGAGTTAAAGAATTTGGTTCGGTTTTATTAATTAATACCGAAAAAGAACTTGGTGTGGAAATATTGGTAACAGCCAAATCCGGTTTACCGTCTCCGTTAAAATCAGATACGGCAACAACGTAGGGAGTAAAGCCGGTTTCAAAATTAAAATTTTCAGAAAAACTCGGTCTTACGGCATTTTGTGCGGTTGTGTTGAGAAAAATTGATATTGTGTTATCGTCGTGATTCACCACAACCAAATCGGGTTTTGAGTCTCCGTTAAAATCTGATAATTCAACCCATATAGGAAGGTTCCCGGTTTTAAAATCCGTTTTTGTAAATAGCGGTTGTGATAATGTACTTGCAGATTGTAAAATAATTATGAGTATTATAATATTAAAACTTACCGAGCGAATTGCAGCTTTCATCTTTCACTATCCAATTAAATTTTAATAATGTAATCCTTAAGAATATAACAAACAATGTATAAAATATCGTGACTATATTTAAAGGGTTTTAGATTTCCGATCGTATTATAAAGCCGATCTGTTTTTAGTTGTTTCTACTTATAAAGGTCAAAATAACTGCGGACAGATTTATTTAGGAGAAAATCCTTGAGGGTAAGGAGATACTACAAAAACCTAAACTTGTTTGTCTTATGTAAAAATAATTTCAGCGCCTGCCGATATTTCATAAAACCGACCTACGGAAATTATTTCATCTACCTGAGGACAAAAATCATCTTTACTTAAATGAAACATATCAACGGTTGCTTTGCATGCATATATTTCCGCTCCGGAATCGTGCAGCATTTCAATAAATTCACGTACAGGAGGAATATCCAATTTTTCCAATTCCTTTTTCATTTTTAACGAAGCAAGAGCAGAGACACCCGGAATGGCGCCAATCAACGTTGGAATGTGCATACCGGGATTGCCAACGGTAGCAGCTTTAATACGATCCATCCTTTTATCTATAATTGCGTCCAATCCGAAGAACGTGAAAAACAAGGTTGCATCTATTCCTTCCATTCGTGCACCGTTTGCCATAATCAGTCCGGGGTATATTCCTTCAAGCGAACCTTTGGAAATGATTATTGAAACTCTTTCAATTTTGTCCGACATTTTAATTGTATTTCAATTGATTAAATGCATCCTTTTGGTTTCGGCAAGCCTGCAATTTTAGCGGCTTTTTTGATTGGACCTTTGGGGAATAGTCGATAAAGTTCTTTTACGCTTACGCCGCTTTCTCTTGTTAATTTTCGAATCGAAGGTACGTTTCCTTTTTCATTAAAAACATAGCGTATAAAATTAATCACAATCCAATGACGTTCGTTTAAGTCTATGTTTTCTTCTCGGGCTAATTCCAAGGCTGCGTCTTCGTTCCAATCGCTTAAATGTTTCAGATTGCCGTCGGCATCTCTTTCAAGTGATTGTTTGTTTTGTTCTAATATTTCCATTATTTCATTCCCTTTTTTAAGTGTCTCAAGTATATCTTGTCACTGCGGGAGAACGGAACACTTTTTAATAACTGCTTTCGCTTTTTTGTCCAAGTACTATTTTCACGCTTGCGCTAGCGCCTATTCTATCTGCGCCGCTGGCAATCATTGCATTTGCATCTTCTCTGGAACGAATTCCCCCCGATGCTTTTACGCCTACGGAACTGCCGACTACATATTTCATAAGTGCAATATCGCCGACAGTTGCCCCGCCTTTGCTGAAACCGGTTGACGTTTTAACAAAATCGGCGCCGGCGTGCTTGCAAATTATACAAGCTTTAATTTTTTCTTCGTCTGTCAGCAATGCCGTTTCCAAAATAACCTTGCAAATATCGTTATTTTTTTTCGCAGCAAGCACTACTTGATTAACATCGTTAAACACATAATCATAATTACCTTGTTTCAGCTGACCGACATTTATAACCATATCAATTTCTTCCGCTCCGTTTTTAATTGCCTGTTCGGCTTCAAATCTTTTTGTCTCCGTTGTTGTTGCTCCAAGTGGAAAACCAATAACGGTGCACACCTTAACACCGCTTCCTTTCAACAAATCGCTGCATAAAGAAACATAGCCCGGATTTACGCAAACCGAAGCGAACCGGTATTTTCTTGCCTCATCGCACAAAGCCGTAATATCGTCAACAGTTGCTTCCGGTTTTAACAGGGTGTGATCGATCTTTCTTGCCAAACTTTTATTTGCAAGTATATCACCTATTCCCAAACCTGCGGCAATTCTGTCAGCGCCGCTGTTTACAATATTGTTAACTGCATCGGGTTGGGTAACAACATTTGTTTCCCAGCCTCTACAAGAATCACCCTTGCAGTAAAATTCTCTTAATGTTTTTTCAAGTAATTCTTCGGCATTTAGTTTTTTTGTATTTGTATAACTCATTTTATCCACCAAAATTTTGATACGCTTTGAATGTGTTTTTAAGCAGCATTGCTATTGTCATCGGACCAACTCCTCCGGGAACAGGTGTAATATAAGAACATTTTTGCGAAACATCATTAAAATTCACATCGCCCACAACTCTGTAACCTTTCTTTTTTGAGGCATCTTCTACGCGGTTAATTCCCACATCAACAACAACCGCTCCTTCTTTAACCATATCTGCCGTAATAAATTCCGCCTTACCTATTGCAGCAATAAGTATATCCGCCTGCTTTGTAAAGTAAGAAAGGTCTGCTGCTGCAGAATGACAAACAGTTACAATTGAATTTGCAAACTGTTCCTTTTGAACCATAATATTCGCGATTGGTTTGCCCACAATGTTGCTTCGTCCGACTACAACAACATGCTTGCCCTTAGTTTCTATTTTGTATCTTTTTAATAATTCTTGAATTCCGGCAGGAGTGCACGAGCGAAGGGAATCTTTCCCAATCACCAACCTTCCGACATTAACCGGGTGAAAACCGTCAACATCTTTTTCGGGTTTTATTGCCTCGATTATTTTATCCTCATTGATATGAGCAGGCAGCGGAAGCTGAACAAGTATTCCATGAAAATCAGAGTCTTCATTGTATTTATTAACAAGATTCAACAGCTCGTCTTCGGTTGTTTCCGGAGGAAGGAACTCGGTTCTGCTCATCATGCCAATTAGTTCACAAGCTTTGCCTTTGCTTTTAACATAAATCTGTGATGCGGAATCTTCCCCGACCAAAACGGCGACCAAACCGGGTGCTTTTTTTCCGCTCTCTCTAAGTTTAGTAATTTCTTTTTTCAGCTCTTCTTTTATTTCGGATGCTACTTTTTTACCGTCAATAATTTGCATATTATTTTTTAATATTTTTTAAGCAACCCGAAGGTTGCCGTTACAATGTTTCTTTAGAATGAAAATTCTTTTTAAACTTTTAATTCATATTTTTTTGATAAATACGATTTTAATTTTTTATCACTTAAAATTTCATCTGCAAATGGATTTGAATTCTGCCAGCCCGTTCTTCCCGTCTTTCTAAAATTTTCCAATCTTCTTACTGTAATTTCGCAAAAAATCGGATCAATATCAGAAGTATAACATTTTCTTCCCATTTTTTCACAAGCAATTAATGTTGTACCGGAATGTGAAAAAAAATCCACAACAATATCATTCTTTTTGCTGCCGGCTTCAACAATCCTTTCGATTGCTTTCAAGGGCTTTTGCGCGTAGCAGCCGTTTACGTTTTCTTCCATTCTGTAAAATACCTGCTGTATATCAACCCAGATGTTTCCGGCGCGAATATATTCGGATTTACTCCTTTCAATATTTTCGGTCTGTTTGCCGTTTACCGTTTTGTAATATCCTTTTAAAATTTTGGGAATGTCGGTGTACTCCGCATTAATATTAAATTCAGGTTTCCCTTTAACATAATAAAGTAATTCCTGCCTGATTGACATCCAGTTTTTCTGCGTACCGTAACCCCGCTGATTTCTTAAAGTTATAAAACTTTTGGATTTAAATTCCGTGCTTTTCATCATCTGCATAAATTCAGGTAAGGGCGAAAAACCGTTTTTCTGATCTGCGCCGAGCCAAACGTAAAATGAAGAATTATCCGATAAAACGGAGTAAATATTTCTTACCCATTTATCACACCAATTAATAAATTTTAAGGTATCCGTTTCTTTAAATGCAACAAAATTGTACGGTGGGTCCTGAATTGAGAGAGCGGCTTTACTTTTATTCATTATTTTTTTTAATGAATTTTTATCCTCGATATCCATACAGGCGATTTTGTGTTTTCCTTTTTTATCGTTCCAAATATATCCGACCTTAAATCGGCAATAAGGTAATAGTAGTTTTTTTAATTCTAAGTCTTTGTCTATTCTTGGAAGCGGATAATTGGTCATTGGCTGATAGTCAATTTTCACTTGTTGTTTTTGAGGATTGATTGTCTTCTTCTTTTTTAATGAATTCAGGGAACAGTATTCTTTCTAATTCCAAAGTCTTGCCGGATTCGGGATCAATCTTAAAAAATATTCCGCATAGATGATTGTCATTTTCGGCGGCTTCATATTTTTGAGGAGTCTGGTATAAAAATCTGTTTATTGCAGCAACCGTTTTCATTCCGATTACGGAATCGTATGGGCCTGTCATTCCTACGTCCGTAATATATCCCATTCCTTTGGGAAAAATTCTTTCATCGGCTGTTTGTGTGTGGGTGTGAGTACCTACCAAAGCCGTGACCTTCCCGTCCAAATAATGAGCCATAGCAATTTTCTCAGCGGTAGCTTCTGCGTGAAAATCCACAAAAATTATTTTTGTTTCATCTTTAAGTTTACTTAAAATCCAATCGGCTTTTCTGAACGGACAATCAATCGGAGCCATAAATGTTCTGCCCTGAAGATTGATTACCGCTACCTTCCCTTTTTTAGTTTCGGCTATATTATAACCGTTGCCGTAAGTGCCCTTCGGATAATTCAAGGGTCGGAGAGAGCGCGGTTCTTCTTTTAAGTAATCCTGCGATTGTCTTTTATCCCAGGTATGATTCCCGCCCGTTATTACGTGGACACCCAAATCAAATAATATTTTGCCCTCTTTTTCAGTGCATCCTTTTCCGCCGGATGCGTTTTCACCGTTAGCAATAACAATATCGGCTTTATATTTTTGAATAAGGGAAGGCAGCCAAGTCTGAACTAAACCCAAACCCGGTTTCCCTACAATGTCGCCTATAAAAAGAAGATTCAGTGAAGTCATATTATCTCTTAATTGGAAAGTAAATATATTTAATAATGGAGATAATTGAAAGGAATGGCCAATGGCATTTGGTAATTTACTCTTAGCAATCGGCAATTAAAAATTGGGAATGATTTTGCCGCGAATTCGCGAATTTTTTAACCGCATTTGGTGTGCAGCGGCATCCTTTAGTTATAATTGACATTACCGACAACTCAGCT
>CAZAOG010000144.1:0-6455 GCA_964486645.1 uncultured Ignavibacteriaceae bacterium
GAAATAATCCGGCAGCTGCCGGACAGCATGACATTTTTTAGCTTTTGAGACAGCCTCTTTCAGTTCATATAATTATTTACTCAAAAATGTCAGCGCTTCTTTCAGCAGTTCTTCAATATCAATATCGGGTTTTTCTGTCAATATTTCCCTCACGGCTTTTTCGGATTGTTTTAAGTTGTAACCGAGAGTAGATAAGGCTGAGACCGCTTCGGTTCTTATACTTGAAGCAGGTTTTCTCCCTTCCTGCTCAACAATATCGGCTACCTTATTTCTTAATTCCAAAGTAAGGCGTTCTGCTGTTTTTTTACCGATACCCGGTACGGCAACTATTCTGCTGACGTCACCGGATTGAAGGGCGTACCTTAAATCGTCCACTCTTATTCCCGATAAAATGCTCAAACCAATTTTAGGTCCTACTCCGCTTACAGAAATAAGAAGCTCAAACATTTGTTTTTCAGCTTCTGTAAAAAAACCGTAGAGTGTAATTGAGTCTTCCTTAACATTTGTGTGAATAAACAAAGAAACAATTTCTTTGTCCGTGATTTCTTCAAATGTTGTTAAAGATATGTGAACGGAATATCCGACGCCGTTTACATCAACTAACAAGTGCGTGGGTTTTAATGAAATTACTTTACCTGTTAAATAACCAATCATTTTTTACAATTTAAATTATGAATTTATTACTCTTTCGGGAAACGCTTCTATAAAGGCTTTCCAGCTTCCGCCTTTTTTTGTTGGGGACTTCATTTTAAAAATATGACATAATGCAATTGCAATTGCATCGGTTTCATCGTATTTCATTTTTTCTTCCAAATTCAAGATATTCATTACCATATAATGTACCTGTTCTTTTGCGGCTGCACCGTTGCCTACTACCGCTTTTTTTATCTCGCGGGGAGAATATTCATTTACGGGTATTTTATTGTGTGCGGCAGCTAATAAAGAGACTCCCCTTACGTATCCGATTTTTAATGTCGACTGCACATTCTTTCCGTAAAAAGCGGTTTCAATTACAAATTCATCGGGTGAGTGCTTTTTAATTATTTCGTTTAAGGAGTCATAAATTATTTCAAGTTTTTGAGACATTGATTTTGAGGCAGGCAGTTTTATAACACCGCTTGTAATACGGGTTAACTTGTTTTTATCGTTCTTTATTACAGAGTAACCCGTAAAATTAGACCCGGGGTCCACACCGAGAATTATCAAAGTAATTCCTGTTTTTTAATAAAGTATTTGCAGCTTATTAATAACAAATTATTTAATCCGTAATCGCCGGATTTGCATCAACATTTAAAATTACTCTACATCTTCAAAATCTGCATTTGAGTAAACATTTTGAACATCGTCATTATCTTCCAAAGCTTCTATTAAATTTACAACTTTTTCCGCTGTTTCTCCCTCAATTTTTACAGAATTTTTTGCAATCCACTGAAGTGACGCGTTTTCAACTTCAAGTCCCGAGTCAACCAGCTTCTTTCTTACATTTTCAAAGGCTTCAACGGGTGTAACAACCTCGAAAAATTCATCTTCGGTCTCCAAATCTTCAGCACCGTCATCCATCACCAATTCCAAAATTTCTTCTTCGGTTTTTTCCTGAGTGGGAAGCGTTATAATTCCTTTGCGTTCAAACATCCAGGCTACGGAACCGTTTTCGCCCAAGTTACCGCCCGATTTACTGAACAAATGCCTTACTTCGGCTACGGTTCTGTTTTTATTATCCGTGGCAACTTCAACGAGTATTGCAATTCCGCCCGGTCCGTAACCTTCGTACATAAATTCGTGATATGTAACTCCCTCAAGTTCGCCTGTAGCTTTTTTAATTGCTCTTTCAATATTATCCTGCGGCATGTTAGCAGCTTTTGCATTATCAATTGCAAGTCTTAATCTCGGGTTGCCTGCTACGTCACCTCCGCCGCCTTTTGCCGCGATAGTAATTTCCTTAATCAACTTTGTGAACATCTTTCCGCGTTTTGCATCAATAGCGGCTTTTTTTCTTTTGGTTGTAGCCCATTTTGAATGACCTGACATTTTTAATTCTCCTGTAAATTTCCGTTACATTTTTGTAAATCTTTAATTCTTAATTGAGGAAAAGTATTTCCGTTTTTTGTTGTTTTGTCAATTGTAAAAACTATATTCAAAAGATTCCTGCTATCATTAACAATATCAAGTTTATCTCCCAATCCAAAACCGATAGCATCAAAAACTTTATTCTCACCGTCTTGTTTAAAACTAACAAGTAAATGATTTTTCCCGACTATTCTCGGCGGGAATGCCGCCTGTACTTTTTCGGCCAAAAAAACCGGACGCATGTTTTTCGGACCGTAGGGAGTAAACTGTTCAAGAATTCTTAAGAACTTAGGTGTAATTTCCGAAAATTTGAGCTTGGAATCTATATTTAATTCCGGTAAAAGTTCTTCTTCGGTTAAGGATTCTTTTACTATTTTGTTGAACTGTTTTTTAAATTCGGTAATTTTATCAATTTCAAGCTCCAAGCCGGCAGCGGCTTTATGTCCGCCAAATTGAAGAAGAACGTCTTTGCATTTTTCAAGTGCGTTGTAAATATTAAAATTCGATATGCTTCTTGCCGATCCTTTAGCTACTCCGTCCATAGTTGTAAGCATAATTGTAGGTCTGTAATATTTCTCAACAAGTCTTGATGCAACAATACCGATTACACCCGGATGCCATTCATCCTGATGCAGCACTATGGGAATGTCCACATCTAAATTTACCTCATTTTCCACTAATTCCATCGCATCATTTAGAGTTGTTTCATCTATTTTTCTTCTTTCGTAATTTTCATTTTCAAGTACCGAAGCAAACTTTTTTGCATTTTCAAAATCATCGGTTACAAAAAGATCAACCGCGCGTTTAGCGTCTCCCATTCTACCGGCGGCATTAATTCTCGGAGCTATTGTAAACACAATTTGTCCCGAGCTTAAATTACCCGGAGGCATTTTGCTTGATTCTATCAAAGCTTTTATTCCGGGTCTGGGATTATTATTTATCGATTCTATTCCCGCTTTAACAAGAATTCTGTTTTCGCCGATAAGCGGCACTATATCCGCAGCCCCTGCAAGAGCTACTAAATCCAGCAATTTAAAAGGCAGCTCGTTTTTTCCTATTCTTTCCGAAACACCCTGAGCAAGTTTGAAAGCAACCCCGGCACCGGAAAGATACTTAAACGGATAATTACAACCGGGTTTTATCGGGTCGAGTACGGCAACCGCATCCGGTAATATATTTTTGGGTTGATGGTGATCGCAAATAATTAAATCCATACCCAAACTGTTGGCATATTCGGCTTCTTTAACGGCGGTAATTCCGCAATCCACCGTAATAACAAGTGAAGCGCCTTTGCCGTGAATATAGTCAAAACCCGTTTTGGAAAGTCCGTATCCCTCGGAAAGTCTTTGTGGAATATAATAATCTACATTAGCGCCCAAATTTTTAAGGAATAGATAAAGCAGAGCGGTGGAACAAGTTCCGTCAACATCGTAATCTCCGTAAACGGTAATTAGTTGATTTTCGGTCAATGCATTTATTACACGGTATGTAGCTTCTTCCATTCCGTTCATTAAAAACGGATCGTGAAGGGTGTCTAAAGTTGGTCTGAAGTAATTTTTTGCATCCTGGAAGGTTTTAATATCCCTAAGGATTAAAACCCGGGCAAGAATCTCTGAAATTTTTAAAGAGTCTGCGAGTGATTTAACAGAATATTCATCGTCGACCTTTTTTAATATCCAACGTTTTTGCATAATTATAGCCAATAAAATAACGTTAGAATAAAAAAACACATGTCCTGTAAGCCGAATTCTGTAATCCGTCAGATGACGGACGGCAATTATTTATCTAGCCCCGTCGTTACCGGCGGGTTCGAGCGACCTACCCTGAAGTCGTACAAAGCGAACAACCTTGCTTCCTAAAAGGAATGACTTCTATATTTGGTCTTGCTTCGGGTGGGGTTTGCCTTGTTCCGCAAAAAGCGGAATCCCGTAAGGGACCGATAATGTTACCATTACCGCGGTAGGCTCTTACCCTGCCTTTTCACCTTTGTCCGTTAGTTAACGGATAGTTTATTTTCTGTGGCACTTTCCTTAACCCGGTCATTACAACCGAGCCACCGGGAGTTACCCGGCACCCTGTTCTGCGAAGTTCGGACTTTCCTCTCTCCCGTTATTTCGGGACAGCAATTGCCCGGACATATATTTTATTATTCTAAAAAATTAAACTGCGATAATTTCATTTATCACAATTTTGTCAATTACACTTTCAAATTTTAATGATAAGTTTTCAACTTAACAAACCATTAACGAGACTACTCTAAAAAGGTATTTTCATTTTAAATATGTTTTGTTTTTAGATTTTTTTCATCAACAAAAACAAATTTGACTTTTTAGATTCACCTTATAAATATAAATTTTTCAGTTAAACGGCAACCGATTCCGAAATCTCTGCCGAAACTAAAATTCTACCGCAGTATTCACAATAAAACAATCTGTTGTTTTGTCTGATTTCCAACTGTCTCTGCGGCGGTACTATGTTATGACAACCGGAACAAGCCGAACGTTTAATGGTAGAAACCGCCATGCCTTTTTTGGCTTTTCTTATTCTCATATATGCAGAATAATCACCTTTTTTTATCTGTGATTCCAGTTTCTTCCTTTGATTGTTCAGTTTGGCTTCTTCTTTTTCGTTAGCTTTAATAATAAGCTTCAGATCGTCCTGCTTTTTCTTTATTTCATCTTTAAGTTCACCCAGTTTAGGTGTGATCTCTTCTATTTCATCAGCCAGGGTTTTGCTTAAATCCGCCAGTTCGTTGTTTTCGGCTTCGTACTTTTTAATAAGCTCTTCTGTGTGATCTATTTCTTTTGTTAGTGCATCGTACTCTTTATTGTTTCTAACCTTGTAGAGCTGCGCCTTAAATTTTTTCTGGCTCTCGGCTGCAATTTCAATCTGACTTTCATTTTCCTTCCTTTTTTCCATCGATTCTTTACGCTGCTGCTCTTTTTCTGAAATCGTATTTTTTATTTCATCAATTTGTGCTTCGAGTTCTTCAACGGTTTTCGGAAGATCGCCCCTAAGTTCTTCTAATTCATCCAACTGATCATCAATCTTTTGCAACTCGTACAAAATTTTCAATCTGTTTATCAATTTAGTCTTGCTCCTTAATTATTATAAAAAATTAACGGGTTGGTTGTACCCTTATATTTAAAAACTTTTATTTTTTTGTTGTTCGATAAAAAATCATTCAATCTTTTTTGTACTTCATTTAAAACGCATATTTCCGTCTCATAGTGCCCGGCATCAATCAGAAGTATTTTACCGGCTGCGTTGTGAAAAGCATGATATTTTATATCTGCCGTAATAAATGCATCGGCTCCTTTGCCAATTGCAGTATTAATTAAATCGGAACACGAGCCTCCGCAGACAGCGACTTTTTTAATAGTTTTTTTATTTCCTTTTACATACCGGAAATTTTTCAGGTTCAGGTTTTCTTTCACTTTTTCCAAAAAGTCTTTTGTTGAAAGAGATTTTTGGTATTCTCCAACAGCACCGGCCCCGTAATTTATGTTTATGTTATCCACGGGAAAAACATCAAAAGCAGGCTGATCGTAAGGATGATAATTATTGATGGCAGCCAATACGGAATTTAGTTTCCATTTGTCTGAAATAAATTCCATTCTTATTTCATCTGTTTTTTCAAAATTGTTTTTACTGCCGATAAAGGGTTGTGTTTTATCGTTTCCCTTGAAAGTTCCCGTACCTTTGCTTCTGAAACTGCAGTTTTCATATTCACCGATAATTCCGGCTCCGATTTCAAAAATTTTATTTGATAGTTCTTCAACAAACTCTTCAGGCACAAAAACAACAATTTTATATTGGTTTGATTTTAAATTAACGAGGAAATCGATGTTATTCAGCTTTAACTTTTTAGCAAGTTGAAAACTCACGCCGCCTTTTGTGAAGTCGAGATTCGTGTGGGCAGAATAAAGAGTAATGTTATTCTTAATTAATTTTTCTACCAATTTTGAATTATCGTCATTATCGGTATCAATATTTTTAAGGGGGTTAAAAAGTAATGGGTGGTGACTAAATATAAAATTACAGTTATGTCTTATTGCATCATTAATAACCCCTTCGGTTAACTCAAGGCATAACATAATGTTTTTTAATCCTTTATTTAAAGAACCAACTTGCAGTCCTACATTATCTCTTTCCCAGGCAATTTCTTTAGGGGCCCAATTTTCTATATATTTAACAACGTTTTTACAGGTCATAAATAAAAAAATGCACTTCGAAGGTCGGAGTGCATTTTAGTAATTTTGTCGCTTTTTTCTATTTAGCTTTTCTAATGTGTATCTATTTATAAACTTTAGTAATATTTTTTTGTTCTTCATAATTTAGAATTATAATATAATACTATTCCCATAATATTTCAAGAAAAACAACCA
>CAZAOG010000145.1:0-6442 GCA_964486645.1 uncultured Ignavibacteriaceae bacterium
GCAGTTCTCTGTAATTTGAATTGAAAAATATTGAGGCTGTCTCAAATTGTGCTTTTGAGACAACCTCAACATGGAACATAAATAATAATAGCCGGGTTAACAATTCATTTGTTTTAAAGTAATTCAACAATATAGGTGTTTTCAATAATTGTATCTTTGCTTCCTTTTTGTTTAAGAGTAGGAGTGTTTGCATCCATGGTAAAGTACAAACTTAACATCGTATTTCTTTTTGCTTTTTGAATACAGCCCTTTGTTAAATTAAAATACAACTCGCCATTGGCATAGGTTTTAGGCTTATTAAATTTGTATGTAACACCTTTTTCCTTAAAAGTATTATTACCGGAAATTTTTGTCCTCATCCCGTCAACTATAAGCGCTACTTCATCGTTACCCATTTTAGCCAATGAATTAAATTTATAGGTATTCGTATTTTGGATTATAAAAACCATAAATTTTGATGCCGGTAGTGTGAACTCCCAAGTAGAATCTTTTGCGACTTTATAAGTAGGAATCTTTCTGAATAATTGAAATATCAGCGGTTTTAATACACCTTCTTCCAAATTTCTTTTCAGCTCATTTTTTTGTTCGGTATTTAACGAATCCGTGTAACCTTGAATATCCAGCAATTTCATAAGTATTCTGTCCGTTCTAAATATCTCCAACAATTCGCCTTTTTTATTTATTCTAACCGTAAAAGGATTTTCCACCATTGCTTCGTAGTCAGCGTATTTTAATATCTCCGCTGAATCTTTAGTCACCCCGGATTCATACAAAAAATTCTTTCCGTTTGCTTCGGCTTCAAGTTTTATATTTGAGAATGTAAATTCAATTTCCATTACTCCTTTTTTGTCAACGTCAACCGGCTTAAGGTTTGTAATGTAGATTAATTTTTGAGTTACAGCCTGAACAAAGGTTGTATCTGCTTTTATTGTTTGCCTGCTTTTTGTAATGGTTGTTAATCTGTATTTGTAGGTTTCCCCCTTTTCCAATCTATACTCAAGTTGTACTAATTTTGAAGGATTGCCGACCGGTTCGGTTTTAATTGCCGTTGTATCGAATGCAAATTTATCAGCCTTCTTTACTGTCTTATTTTTGTTAGTGCTGCAGCCGAAAATTATCAGTGATGTAAATAATAAAATCAATACGTTCTTCATTTCATTTCCTTGTTAATAAAGTAAATATTTGGTCCTTGTTATTTTAAAGTCGGTTAAATCTTTTTGCCAGGTTTTAAAAATATCGTCCGGCAAAAGACCTGCCTTAATTTGTTTAATCGTTATTCCGTTGCCAATTAATCTGTTGAAATGTCCTTCGTTAAATTTAACCTTATCCGGATAAAGTTTGTAAAGAGAATATATCAACTTAATACCGAATTTAACGGAATTAAACTTTAAACGATTTTTTATTATAATTTTTATTCCGCCGGATTCTTCGTTTTTGAATTTGGGATTTACAGACATTCCCGGGATGGATTTGGGAGTGAACTTCACAGGGGTCAATTTTATGCCCTTTGGATTCAACTTATTTAATTCATTTATTAATTTATTTGAATCTATAAACGGAGCGCCGATTAGTAAGAAGGGATGTAAAGTACCTCTACCTTCCGAAACGTTTGTCCCTTCTATCAAACAAGTGCCGGGATATACAACGGCGGTATTTAAGTCAGGAATGTTCGGCGATGTCTTCTGCCAATTGTCTCCGTAATAAAAATCGTAATAATTTTTTCTTTCCCAATTTTTTAGTTTTATAATTTTAAGTTTTAATAGAGAAGCATTTTTAATTAATCCTTCACCTGTAAAATATTCTGCTAACTCTCCTGCGGTTAAACCGTATCTGACAGGAATTTGTGCAATACCGACAAAGGATTGAAACTCTTTTTGCAGAACAGGTCCTTCAAGTTTAATGCCGCCCAAGGGATTTGGTCTGTCCAATATTAACAGCGGAATATTATTCTCTGCTGCCGCTTCCATTACGTAAAAAAGCGTAGAAATATACGTGTAATATCTAACGCCGATATCCTGCAGATCATATATTAAAAGGTCGATTCCTTTTAACATTTCTTTCGTGGGCTTTTTAACTTTTCCGTACAAGGAATAAAATTTTATTTTTGATGAGTCACTTTTTCTGCCGGAAAATTTTTTACCGGCTTCGATGTTTCCTTTAAAACCGTGTTCCGGTGAAAAAACGGAAATTACATTAAACGAACTTGAGAGGGTATCCAAAAGATGAACTCCGTTTGAGAGTCTGCTCGTCTGATTGAAAACAACGCCGATATTTTTGTTTACAAGCAGATTGGAGTATTCACTAATGAGTCTGTCGGCACCTGTTACAAGTCCCTCATTTCTTTTTTGAGTTTGGCTTTGAATAGTTGAAACACTTAACAAAAATAATATAATAGAAAAAGAAGCAGGCTTGATAAAATAAAAAAGATGACCGATTTTAATAAATGGCCATCTTTGTTTTTTAAAATTCATTTAAAATAATTTTTTAGTTCATTTACGAATTGTTCAGCAATTCATCTCTTGAAAAGAAATGTGCTATCTCTTTTGCAGCATTTTCATCCGAATCCGATCCGTGTACTGCATTTTTTCCGAGACTTTCTGCAAAGAGTTTTCTTATTGTTCCTTCTTCGGCTTCGGCAGGGTTGGTAGCTCCGATAAGTTTTCTGTAATCTTCGACTGCGTTTTCTTTTTCAAGTGCGATCGGGACGCAGGGACCGGAAGTCATAAACTCAACCAATTCTCCGAAAAACGGTCTCTCTTTGTGTATCTCATAAAATCCTTCCGCAGATTCTTTTGACATACGAACCATTTTCATTCCGAGGATGTTAAAGCCTGCATCATTTATCATTTTAATTATTTGTCCGATGTAATTTTTACTAACCGCATCCGGTTTTATAATTGCTAATGTACGATTGTCCAATTTAACTCCGTCTATAATTTTATATGTATTATTTATTATTTATAATTAAAGTGTAAAGCTGCTTTTAATTATTGTTGAGAGCCGACAACATAGTGCTTCCCATTTCCGCCGGGCTTTCAACTACGTGAATACCTGCTTCTTTCATAACTTTCATCTTTTCTGCCGCCGTACCTTTACCGCCTGAAATAATTGCACCGGCGTGTCCCATTCTTCTTCCGGGAGGAGCCGTTCTTCCGGCAATAAATCCGACAACAGGTTTCTTCACATTTTCTTTTATGTATGCCGCCGCTTCTTCCTCGGCACTTCCGCCTATTTCACCTATCATTACAACACCTTCGGTGTCGGGGTCTTCGTTAAACAGTTTTATAATATCTATAAATTTTGATCCTACAATCGGGTCGCCGCCTATACCCACGCAGGTTGATTGTCCTAAACCGACATCGGTTAATTGTTTTACGGCTTCGTAAGTTAAAGTCCCGCTGCGAGATATAACACCGATCTTACCTTCTTTGTGAATGAATGCAGGCATGATGCCGACTTTTGCTTGTCCCGGAGAAATGACTCCCGGGCAGTTTGGACCGATAAGAATAATATCCTTCTTCTTTATTGAATTATAGACTTTTACCATATCAGCCGCAGGAATTCCTTCCGTTATACAAATTATAACTTTTATTCCTGCCGAAGCAGCCTCTAAAATTGCATCGGCTGCAAACGGAGGCGGTACGAATATGATTGACGTATTTGCGTTCTGCTGTTTTACCGCATCTTCAACAGTGTTGTAAACGGGTATACCATTTAAATCGGTTCCGCCTTTACCGGGTGTTACGCCGGCAACGACGTTTGTCTTATAATCCACCATTTGCTCGGTGTGGAATGACCCTTCACTTCCGGTAATTCCCTGTACGACCAAGCGCGTATCTTTATTAACAATAATGCTCATAGTTTTTTTCCTAAAGTTATCTTTCTACAAAAAATTATAAGTTTAAACTTAAATATTTTAAATGAAATATACTTAATCGGATTCAGCGATTCGGGGCAAAATTTTAATCTATATCCAATTAAATTCGGCTCTGAACAGCTTATCGGATTTGATGATTTTTGTTTCGGTTCGCAAAATTTACTGCCGTCAGTAACAAAGTATCCTTTATTGTTTCGTAAAGCCGTTCGCCCGGCTTGGCAGGCAAGTAGGATCGCTTATTTTTTTAAATGATTTGTTAGTTTTTTTTGTTGAGCGAAACAGCGTTTCGCTTTACAAAATTCAATCTTCGTCGGTAGTTTCTACCATTTGAAGAACATGAAAATAGAACCCTATTCTAAAATTATTATCTTCATTTCTGTGATTTAACCTCCAGGTAAATTCAATTCTTACGGGAAGTAACGCGTGTGATAAACCGAATCCGACTTCATAGAAGGGGTTTTTTAGAGTGCTGACAGCCCGCGGTAAAATACTTGCCGATCTGGAACTAATATCTGAAAATGCGGCATTAAAATGTGTACTTAATTGGAACGGCGAATCTTTCAGTATTGGAATGTTTAATAAATTAAACAACTCATTGCCTAAGAAGTAGTACAGATTTAACGTAATCACCTTGTCGCCCGTAATTTCGTTAAATTCCAAAGTCCTAAAGGAATAATTTTGAGCCAATAAATTGATATCTCCGGGAAGAGTATACAACATTTGCAGGGGTAATCTGCCCCGGTTGTACATACCGTAAATTTTATAATTTAAAAAAGTTGAACGGAATAAATTTAATCTGCCGAAAGCGGAAAGTTCATATTTGGTAAATCGTTCACCGCTGTTAAGAATTGAAGGGTCCGAATAAGTAATATTACCGTTTAATATTACATAAGATTCTCCCAACAAGGTTCTTCTTCTGAAAAAGCCGTCTTCAATAAAATCCCTGAAGTCCAAATTAAAGCCTGCTTTAAAAGCATTTATCCTTGTTTCGTAGATTGGCGGATTATCTCTGTATGTTTTGGATGTTTTAAATAACGAAACGGAGGTGTTTCTAAAAGCGTTATTATCCGTTCTGTTAAGAAAGCCTGCAGACAGGGAAAGGAAGGGTAAAACTTCGCCCTTTAATTCGAGGTTGACTCCTTTTGAAAAATAATAATCCTGGAAATCATTTTTGGCAAATAAAGCCAGAGAAGTTGTCGCGAAAACATTGTAATCGTGATCACCGCTGAATAATACTTTCAGTTGATTAAAAGCTTCGGCGGAAATTTTAACGGTTCTGTACCTGCCCAATAGATAATTCACTTTTAAATTTGATTTCAATCTTTTATCGGAGAATCCGTAGGATAATTTTAATTTTGAAAAGAGTCTTCTGTTAAAAGCATTATTAAGATGCAAACCGAGGTCTAAAGCGTGTCCTTCTATTCTGTTAAAGTGGTAAATTGCCGGAGGGGCGTTGAGATATAAATTATCGGTCAGATAAATTCTTTTTGAAAGTAATGAATATCTCCTTTCAAATTTATTACTAAAATAATTTGAACCGGTGAGTTCGCGGAAAGCCAATTGTTCCTCTTTGGTTATGGGTGTTTTGCGTACCCGGCTCCAATAGGTAGAATCTTTTTCATCCGCATCGGGAAGTACGGTTATAATTGCCTTGTCAAAAAGAGAATTATTGATTTGCGGATTGATTTTATATTTATAAAAATTGGAATTTAATTCGAAGACGAATTTTTCAATACCGAGGTAATTGATCCTTACAAACAGTTTATAATCCGTAGGCATAAAGATAGAATCTTTAAACATGGAATACTGTTGTATCACGTTAACAGAGTCAAATATCCCCGAATGGTTGGAACCGCTGTTTAGCATTACATTCACTTTTATAAGGTCGTAGCTTTCGGTTGAAATATAGAGGAAACCTTCAAATCCCGGATTTTCCGGGTCGGCGGGTTTCATATAAATTTTATAAGCGGGATAATTGTTTATCAGCACGGTATCATTGACGGAATAATTATAATAACCGACAGCGTCGCCGGCAAGCGGTCCCGGCAGTTCTTCTTTTACAAATTTCAGTCTGTTTTGATAGAAATTTTCAAAACGATTCTTGTCTGTAAAAATGTTCAGCGAAGTGGGAAGAGTTTCTTTTTGATTTCTTGCAATTATTATTTTTTTATACTTGTCAGGTTTTTTAAAATATCCTTTGGTCTGATGTTCAACAATTGCGGAAATCTCCATCGCGTTTGATTCGTCTTTACCGAAGATAAGATCCGTTACTTTTCTTTTTAATGAAAAATCTTCTTCCGTTCGTAAGATGCCTTTTGTGTAAACTTCGTACTCGTAGCTTAAAAGTTTTTTACTACGTCTTTCTTTTTTTTCAATTGCTTTTTTAATTATTTTTTCGGCATTGGCTTTGCCGCTTGTAAATAATTGTTGTGCATTTACAAACGATGCTAAAATAAAAAAGCATATAATAATCCTCATTTCATAACTCTTATTTTTTTTGGAATATTTTCCGGATATGCTTTATAATTATACATAATTAATAAATTACTTTAAAGTGAAAATTCA
>CAZAOG010000146.1:0-6414 GCA_964486645.1 uncultured Ignavibacteriaceae bacterium
TACGAGTATCGTTAACCGTTTCACTTGTACGCCTTTGGTGTAACGGTTTAAGAATCGAAATTATTTTGCCCCCGAATCGCTAAAATAAGTGTATTATCTTCATTTAGTTATTTGATTTATTTATATTTAAAAAGCTATTAAGTTTAATATTGGCTGACGGTTTGTTCTAATGTATTATTATCTCTTATAATTATGAAAAAATTGTAAACCGTTTTTAATTTGTTAAAAAAAAGTAAAAGGCGTTAAGTAAAGTGACAGTCGAATTAGGAGATATTAAAATATCAAACGAAAATCCCTTTGTTTTGGTCGCGGGTCCCTGCGTTGTTGAAAATAGAGAGATGATATTCCGTACGGCGGAAGATATAAAAAAAATAACTTGGGATTTGGATATTCCTTTTGTTTTTAAGTCGAGCTTTAAAAAGGCTAACAGAACGAGCATCGATTCGTTCGAGGGACTCGGTGATGAAGCATTGAGGATTTTAGAAGATGCAAAAGAACGATTTGATATTCCCGTTCTCACCGACATTCATTCACCCGATGATATTTCGCTGGTTTCAGGGTACGCCGATATACTTCAAATTCCGGCTTTTTTATGCAGGCAGACTGATCTGTTAAAAGCCGCGGGCGACAGCGGAAAAATTGTAAATATAAAAAAAGGGCAGTTCCTCGCACCTGAAGATATGAAATATGCAGCCGCTAAAGTTTCATACAACGGGAACAATAAAATTTTGCTGACCGAACGCGGGACAAGTTTCGGTTATCACAACTTGGTTGTTGATATGCGCGGGATAATATCAATGAAAGATCTCGGATATCCCGTAATGATGGATGCAACTCATTCGGTGCAAATTCCGAGCGAAGGAAGTAAAAGCGGAGGCAATCCTAAATTTATTTTGCCTTTGGCTAAAGCCGCGGCGGCAATTGGAATCGGTGCGTTATTTTTGGAAGTTCATCCGGATCCGAAAAATGCTTTGAGCGATGCCGCTTCGCAGCTGCCGTTGTCTCAATTAAAAAATTTGTTAATCGAAGTGCAGAAAATAGACAAGGTTGTTAAAAACTATTAGCGTAATTTTCTTCATTTCTCTATTTTAATCTTTATTTTTATAGCTGGAATTTTTAGTATTTATTTGTTAAACTTTATTCGAAGTTAGGAGTTTAATTTTTTGACTGTTGATGGAATAATTAAAGCGGGAAAAGAAGTAATTAGGATTGAAGCCGAAGCGGTTGCCAATCTGATAAACAGCATTGATGATCAGTTCGCAAAAGCTGTGGATGTAATTTACAATTCCAAAGGCAGAGTCGTTTTTTCGGGAATGGGTAAATCGGGATTGGTTGCACGGAAAATTGTTGCAACCTTAAATTCTACAGGAACGGCTGCAATATTCTTGCACCCTACCGATGCACTCCACGGCGACTTGGGAATGGTAAGAAAAGACGATGTTGTAATTTTAATTTCCAAAAGCGGGGAAACCGAAGAATTGGTGAATCTTTTGCCGATGTTCAAAAGGCTGAAAGTAGTATTAGTTGCAATGACCGCCAATCCGAAATCAACTCTTTCCAAAATTTGTGATATTTTATTAAACATTGCCGTAAAAGAGGAAGCTTGTCCCCACGACTTGGCACCCACCGCGTCAACAACCGCTACGTTGGCTTTAGGCGATGCACTTTCGGTTGCACTGCTTCAAAAAAACGGATTTACCGCCGAAGATTTTGCTTTTCTGCATCCGGGTGGAAGCTTAGGCAAAAGATTGTCGCTAAAGATAAGCGAAATAATGATAAAGGGCGACAATATCCCGGTTGTTCGGAAAGAAGCACCGATAAAAGATGCAATATTGGAAATCACCTCCAAACGTCTCGGCGCTACCTGCGTAGTTGATAAAAAAGGGATATTGAAGGGTATTATTACCGACGGTGACTTGAGGAGATTATTGGAAAAATCGTTAAGTATTAACGGTTTGAAAGCAAAAGATATTATGTCGCACGATCCTAAAGTTTTGGAACAGGACTATTTGGCTTCATTTGCTTTGCAGCAGATGGAAAATCATAAAATCACATCACTTGTAATTATAGATACCGAAAAAAAACCGATTGGTATGATTCACCTGCACGATCTGATAAATCTCGGTTTACGCCAAAGATGAAAAAATCCCATTATTTTTTTTTGATATTATTACTTACCGCTTACGGCTGCAACAATCCAAAAATTAAACCCATAATCGATACTTCTTTGGAGGTAAAAAATTTGCCGGCTCAGGAAAGCTGGGATTCAAAAGTAATTTTCAGCGATTCGGGTGTTACCAAAGCCATCCTTTACGCCGGACATATGAGGATATTTGAAAAAGAACAGGAAACTTTGCTGGATGATAATATTAAAGTGGTCTTCTACAACCCCGACTTTAAAATAACAAGCGTAATTACAGCCAAAAGAGGAAAGGTAGACGATATTACCAAAGACCTTTACGCAATTGACAGCGTTGTGGCGGTAAGCGACAGCGGTACCGTTGTTACAACCGATGAACTTATTTTCAGAGACAGAGACAAAAAGATAGTATCCGATAAATTTGTTACAATTGTGTCATCGACGGAAACGATTAAGGGGTATGGATTTGAATCGGACCAAAGTCTTATGAATTACGTAGTTTATAATATTACTTATATTTCCAAAACAGATTCTACGGAACGTAAATGATAAAATTGTCGAAAAATATTTTCCCGCTTTTATTTCTGTTTGCAATTTTTGTAAATGCACAAACAGATGACAATACGATCCAGGTTAAAGGCGACAGCCTTGTGGGCAGAAATATAAACGGTAAGATTATCCGTGAAGTTTATAATAACGTGGTAATTACACAGGGTGATATGGTAATAACCTGCGACAAAGCAGTTCAATTTATTTCGGATAATAATGTCGAGTTGATAGGAAACGTAATTATCAAACAGGACAGTATTACAATTGAAACGAACAGAGGGTTTTATTTCGGTGATGATAAAAGAACTTCTACCGACGAAAAGTTAAAACTTTACGACGGAGATATGACTCTGACCGCGGGCAGGGGTAAATATTCTTTCGACAAACACATTGCTTTTTTTAAAGATAACGTGACTCTTACGGATACTGCTTCTACTTTAACTTCCGACAGCCTTTTGTATTTCAAAGACGACAAAAGAATGGTGGCAATGGGCAATGTTAAAATTATAGATTCAACAAATACTATTTACAGCGACAGCTTAAATTATTTTAGAACAAATAAAAATACTATCGCCGACTTCAATGTGGTACTAAAAAATAAAACGGATAACACCGTCGTTTTCGGCGGGCATCTGGAAAATTATCCGAAACGAAATTATTCTATTGTATCCGATAATCCGATTTTACTTCAGATTGATACCACGTTTGAAAAAGCGGACAATAAGATAACGGGGAAAACGATAATTGATACCTTAATTATAAGTGCAAAAATATTGGAAGCCTTCAGAGATTCATCGGATATGTATATTGTTAAAGATTCCGTTAAAATATTACGCGGCAACTTTGCCTCCGTTAACGATAAAACATTATATTACAGAAAAGATAAAAAACTTATTACAACCGTTAACAAAAAGTCGAACAGACAGCCTGTACTTTGGTACGAAAATACGCAGATAACGGGCGACAGTATAAATATCAAAATAAAAAATAATAAAATTGATTTGATGTTTGTAGACAAAAACGTTTTTGTAATTTCACAGAATGATATTTATAAAGACAGATTCGACCAAACAAGCGGTGACAGTCTGTATTCTTTTTTTAAACTCGGTAAACTTTACAAGACCAATATATACGGAAACGTTTACAGCATTTATTATCAATACGATAATGACAAAAAAAACGGATTGTCCAAATCGTCTTCCAAGTTGGCGACAATGAATTTTGATAAGAAAAGAATAAAAGAAATCAGACTTTACGGTACCCCCAATACCGAATTTCATCCCGAGAGGCTGGTTAAAGGGAAAGAGGCTGACTTTGTACTGCCCAATTATGTCCCTTTTAAAAAGAGACCCGAAAAGAAAGAATTATTGGAAAAATTGAATAAGTTTAAGCATAAAAATTAAATGAATATGGCTGAAACATTACGAAGCGAAAAACTTGTTAAGATTTATAAAAAACGCCGCGTTGTAGACGGTGCATCTTTAAAAGTTTCCGAAGGCGAAATAGTAGGATTGCTCGGTCCGAACGGCGCCGGCAAGACAACAACGTTTTATATGATTACCGGAATGATAAAACCCGAAAGCGGTAAAGTTTTTTTGAATGACGACGATATAACAAAAGTACCGATGTATAAACGTGCCCGGATGGGAATCGGTTACCTCCCGCAGGAAGCATCGGTATTCAGAAAACTTACCGTTGAAGAGAATCTTTTGGCCGTTTTGGAAATGAACGGGTTTGAAAAAAAAGAAAGAAAAGAAAAATGCGACAGTCTGCTCGAAGAACTCGGCATTTCACATATCCGCAAAAATATCGGATATCAGCTGAGCGGCGGAGAAAGAAGGCGAACCGAAATTGCCCGTTCTCTTGCAACCAATCCTAAATTTATGCTTTTAGACGAACCGTTTGCCGGTGTTGACCCTATTGCCGTGGAAGATATAATGAATATTGTAGGAGAGTTGAAAAAAAAGGGTATCGGTGTTTTAATTACCGACCACAACGTTCACGAAACTTTAAGTATTGTAGACAATGCCTATATATTAATTAGCGGAAAAATATTTAAACACGGCAGTGCCGAAGAAATGGCGGAGGATGAAGAAATAAGACATTTGTACTTGGGTGAAAAATTTAAATTGGACAGGTATTAAAATTATTTTTTAGTTTTTGATATTTCATACAAGGTAAAAATCCTCGTCCTTTCCAGCCAATTATTATAATTAAAATTCTCAACCCACTTGGGAAGATTGGAATAAACTTTTTTAAATTCCACATCGGCGGTTCTGTATTTATCGTCTAAAAGAAAAGTATCGGTCATAAGTAAAACCTTATCAAACTTATTTTCATTTACGATGTATTTCAAACTATCGGGATTGAGAACGCTTTTGGTTATTAGATTTTTACTTTTATAAAAATTAGCGGGTTCGGGTGCCCTTAAATAAGGGTCTTCGTTTGTAAAAATCAGTTCGGTGTTTACAGCTTTGTAGTTTCTGTAAATAAACCGGTAGAGTGAAACATAATAGTCGGCGGGTCTGAAAGAGACATTAATTAAATAGATAAAATTTACCGCTGCAAACAAGTAAATAAACCATTTCCATTTTCCGCCCTGTAAAATCAGTCCGATTTTTTTGTATTTATCTTTTTCCAATTCTTGAATTCCCAAAACAATAAAAAGCGGTATAATGTTTATCAGCGGGAATAAGAATCTTAGTTCCTTGTGACCTATTAAAAAATGGACGAGCAAAAACGGCACCAGCATCCAGGTAAAAACATTTTTAGGTTTGACAATAAACCAGAACAGAGGGAGGAATATTAAAAAGAGACTGAACGGGGGAACGGCTTTCCAAAAAATTTCCGTAAAGTAAAAGTACCATGGGTGAACTCCGAAATCGGAAACTTTTCCCTTTATGATATTATACTGAAAATAATTCCAGGCAGAGAACGTCCAACTTCCGTAAAACCATTTATCGATTAACACGCCGATGAGTATCGCTGCGGTAATGCCGAAACAGATAAGCAGTATTTTTTTGAATTTCATTTTATCGATAAAAAGAAGCCATAAAAGCAGACCGAAAATCAACAGTCCTACTTGATACCTGAAAATAAACGCAAAGCCGAGGATAAAACCGATAAATAAAAAATTTAGTTGCGACTTTTCTTTTGTTTTTAAATAATGCAGCAATGCAAAGCCGATAAAGAAGAAAGTACCCGACCAGCCTTCCGAGGAAAATCTGACTTGCGCATAAACCGCGAACCAAAGGAAGAATGATAAATATAAAAACCATTTTAAGAGCTTTTCGGATTTTATTTCATCTTTAAAAAGATAAACCAACAGAACAACCGATAGTAAAGAAAGAATTGAGGACAAAATTCTTAAAATAATTGCCTGCGTAAAAGGATCGGTAATTCCAATTGATTGAGATGCTTTAATTACGGTAAACGCAATTGCGGGCTGAACCGCGGGTCTTAGTTTGGCTTCGAATTCCCAAGGCAGATCGGACGGCTGATTATTGCCCAGCTTGAAATTTGCAAATTCAAGTATTTGATAATGTTCGTCAAGGTGATGAAAACCGACACTGTAAACGGAAGTAATTAAATGAAAGACGAGAGTTAAAAGCAAAAGCCATTTGATGTTCTTGATTTCTAATATTTTCATATAAACTTGGTTATTGTAGTTCCATTATTTCATTGAGAAGTATGGTCGAATGGTTGAATGATTGAATGATTGAATG
>CAZAOG010000147.1:0-6344 GCA_964486645.1 uncultured Ignavibacteriaceae bacterium
ATTAATTTTGGCGTGCACCCTTAGCTCAGTTGGCAGAGCATCTGACTCTTAATCAGCAGGTCGCCGGTTCGAGCCCGGCAGGGTGCACAAATTTAGCTCAAAAGCAAAGAAAACCGTCTTACTGTATAGGCGGTTTTTGGGTTTAAAGGGGTATTTTATTGTACGATTCACTGTACGATTTTGAATTAAATTTAATGATAAGAATTGTAATTTTCTAAAGTTACTGTGTAGAATCCACGCTACTAAAAGTAATGAATCCAGTATTTACAGGGTTTGTTAAATTATAGATAATTCTTCCAACAAATTTTTTAATATTTTTATACACCAATCTATCTTTTGATCATCTTCTAATTTAATATTTTCATAGAGTGACATATCCTCAGCCAAATCATTTAATTTGCTACTTCTTAAAATTGTTAAAAGAGCTTTTAAAACATTTTCGTTGGCAATTTTCGATATATCTCTTCCTAAAAGACTAGCTCCTCCCAGTTCATAATTAAAATCTTCATTAACTAAATCAGAATGTTCATTAAATAGTCTTTCTTGATTGCCTGCATCTAAATAAGTAGTCATAATTATGTAAAGATCTATTGCATCTTTTATTCGTAGAGCTAATGTTCTATCATTCCAGGAAAATATTTTTAAAATAACCAAACCTTCCACTGAGGCAGTTTTTATAATTATCTCAGGCTCAGACTGTATTAACAATTCTTCGGTATTATTAAAAACATTTTCAAAACCAATAACATTCATTTCTTTTTCCTCTTCGTCAGGCCAGATTATAGTTTCTTTTTCACTTGAAATGCTGCCGAAAGGTATTAAATCAATTATCATCCCATTGTATGAATATCTATGAATTATGTCATTGTTTTTTTCAAATCCTGCTTTTTCTATTTCTTTTGTTAAAAGTTTGAATTGCCTCCAATTCTTTAAACTAACAGCAAAATCTATATCATTTGTTTTTCTATAGATCGCTATATCATAGACATAATTCAGAATCATATCTCTTACCGTAGCACCGACAAGATAAAATTCAATCTTCCGCTCATCTGCTATCTTTTTTACTTTCTTTAATATTTCTAGATTTAATTTGTCAATCTTTTTAGATATATCTAACAATTTCTTTCTCGTATATTATTTGTGCTGTTTCAATATTTCGTGGATCTCCGGTTGTTAATAGATCTGCATATACCAAAATAGGATGAGTTAAATTCATGTACTCATAGTTCAAGAATTTCCAAAATTTCTTTACCAAAATCAGGTTCCCTTGCGGATGTTTTCGTAATCGGTTTTTTAAAATAAATTCTCCCTGTTTTTCGCCAATGTATATTGTGTAGATAAATGGTTGCAAGTAATTTGTTAACCTGGCTGCTGCTGCTTCTCCTCCCCAAAGAGCATTATATTTTACTAACTCAATATTATTGATTTGTTCTTCATTTATTAGGTATTTCCCTATAACATATTTTGGTTTTAGTTTTTCAGGATATAAGGTTACCCACTTTTCCAATAATTTTTTTTTATTAGTTAGTAGCTTTCCATTATTTGTTAAATACCCCTGTCTTTTTAACTCTTTAAGCGTAATATGAACAGTTCCATGTGCTACACCTGCTTTCTGTGCTATTTCACGAACAGGTTCTCTTTCTATTCCGGGATTACAAAGGATTGTAAATATTGTTTGCATGGCTGCCGCATAAAAAGGTCTTTTTGTAGTTTTAATTTTTTTAACTTCGCCCGGCTTATTGCCCTTAATTTTAATAAAAAGTGGGGGCTCATTAATATAAGCATTACCTACGGCATCAATAAAGTTTACGTTATTTTTTACCAATTGAATCATTAATGCCGGATTGACATATTTTGTTATCAATAAAGGTATTCCTCTATTTTTTCTTAATTGATTTATTACCAGACCTAATCTTGCCTTGTTTAGAAAGAGCCTGACTTCTGCATTAAATATCAGATTATGTTCATCAATTTTTATAGCTAAGTCGACATCTTTTTCTAAAATTTGTATCGTTACTCTTATTCCTGTTTCAGCCTCAAAATTTTTTATAACTAAGTCAATTACTTCCCTTTCCTGAGGTCTCATAATACTTGTCCTTTGTCTAATGCTCGTTAATATCTATATTTATTGGACAAATATAGTTAAAAATTTGTATAAATCAAGTACCGTGTCCAATATTATTCTAATTTCATAAGCATTAGACAATCAAATTGATTACGCAGGAAATAGTTTCAATTACAAATTAATATATTTTTAATAACATTATATACTGTTGGATTAAGTCACAATAAAACGTGAGTAGCCTGTCGAGGTCAAAATAAAATAATATCATTGAAAAGTTTTCATCAGAAAAATAAGTTTGACAAACGAGTACTTCAAAGCATATTTGCTAAAACAACAAATTATTAATATTTTATCTCTTGAGTAATTAATAATTAGAATTTCAAATTTATAAAATATTACTGAACACTTAGCTGTACAATAGACAAAAACGATTTGTTTTTAGACTGAATTCAAAGAATATTTTTTGCCTCTTAATCAGCATGCACCGGTTTTGCCATGTACATCCGTTTCGGGAGAGCCCGGCAGGGTGCACAAATAATTATCTTTTAATTTATGAAAAAAACCTTACTTTTTTTGCTGCTTTTCGTATTAAATCATTCTTTACTCTCGCAGAATAATTTTCAGGATTTTATTAGCCGCGTTAACTCCGTAAGTTCGTCAAACGAAAAATCTGCAATTGTTGACAGTTTTATAACTTATGCAAGAACAAAGGGAATTCCTTTTATAGAAGGAAACACGGCTAATTTTATTTACCGCGGAAGCGTAAACACGGTTGATATTGCAGGTGATTTTAACGGGTGGAATCCGAAAGACAGATTTACAAATCTATCCGGTACAAATTTCCATTATTTTTCAAAATCTTTTGAGCAGAACGCAAGACTTGATTATAAGTTTGTATTAAACGGAAGCGATTGGATATTAGACCCCGAAAATCCACACCGGGTAAGCGGCGGCTTTGGTCCAAACTCTGAACTGGCTATGCCGGGCTATGTGCAGCCTTGGGAAATAAATTTTAACAATAGTATTCCTCACGGTTTAATTGAAAACAGATCCATTTACAGCACCAACACCAACTTAACATATCAGTTAAAAATATATCTGCCACCCGGTTATAATCCTTCGGTATCGGATACATATCCGTCTGTTTATTTCCAGGACGGCTTTGAATATATCACTTTGGGCAGTGCGGTAAATATAATTGATAATTTAATAGACTCTAATAAAATAAAACCTTTGATTGCCGTATTTGTTAAGCCCAATAACAGAAACGAAGAATATGCCGGCAGTAAACGATATCAGTATCAATCATTTTTTGTGCAGGAACTCGTTCCGTTTATCGATTCTTCATATAAAACCCAAAAGATACCTTCGCAAAGATTAATACTCGGCGATTCTTTCGGAGGAAATATTTCCGCATTGATCGGTTATAACTATCCTGATGTGTTCGGAAACATCGGTTTACATTCGGCTGCCTTCTGGCCTAACGGAAATGAAGTTTACAATTTAATAGTAAACGGAAACAAAAAAGATATAAAGTATTCGTCTATTTGGGGAACGTATGAATCCCTTAAACAGAATATGAGAAATTTTAGGGATAATTTAACTCAGAAAGGTTATCAATTTAGTTGGGCCGAATTTCCGGAAGGACACAGTTGGGGATTGTGGCGCGCAAATATTGATAAATTGCTTATTGATATTTTCCCTTCCGCCGATATGGATATCAAAGAAGAAAAAAACGGGAAACCCGAAGGTTATTTGCTTAAACAGAACTACCCCAATCCATTCAATCCGATGACTAACATCTCTTTTACCATCCCTAAATCGGATTACGTAACACTAAAAGTATTCAATATCTTGGGTAAGGATATTGCAACATTGCTTGAGGGATTAAAACCTCCCGGCAGTTATAAAATTACATTCAGCGGAAACAATCTTTCAAGCGGAATTTACATTTATAAAATTACGACCGGTAGTTTTACGGACTCAAAAAAAATGATTCTTTTGCGTTAATTTTTATAAAAAAAGGTGTTCCCAAAGAAAAATATATTTTACTTAAGGAACACCTGAATATTTACATTGCCAAATGTTGTACGGGAGGCGAAAGCGCAACATTTATTATAAAAGTAATAAATATTGCTACAATAATAAGATATCCCCATATCACGGTTTTTCTTATCACGGAATGGTCGTCCTTTTTAGAATCTAAATACGGCAGAAGAACAAGACCTAACACTATGAACAGAGGAAGAATTATTAAAGTGCTTATTCCAAGCCAATCTTCGAATTGATAGAGAACTAAAAACAACCAAGGCGGTTTTGTTATTTCCACTCCGGAATAAGGTCCCGGATATAATACTGCCGGGAACTGCATAGCCAGAAAAGAGATAAATCCGTAAATAACAAAGCTCCAAGCGAATATTTTCTTTACATGTTCATAAAAAGTAGTTGTTTTTGTATTGTCTTTTCCGGGTAAAGGAGACAGCCCATTTAATTTCATTAAAACCAAATGAGGTATCAAGAATACCAAAAGGAGAAGCGGCAATACCAATGTATGTGTCACAAACATCCTCATTACTGCTGCAGTGCCTGAAACAAACTCTACAAGCAACGGTCCTATTACGGGTGACAATTTCAACGCTTCAAGAGAATGCTGAAAAGCTTCATAACCTTCCTGATCCCATTTAATTACTGTTCCTGAAAAGAAGAAGACAAAGGTTATTAGAAACAGAACTATTCCGAAGAACCAATTTAACTTCCTTTTCCCTCGGTAAGATCCGGTAAAAATAATTCTTGACATATGCAGTATGATTAAAAACATTACTGCTTCTGCAAGCCACCTGTGAAATGAACGTAACCAAAATCCCCAGGGATTTGAAGCTAATTCCAATACGCTTTGGTTAGCTTGATTTATTGTAGGCGTAACAAAAAATGCCATTATTATTCCGGTTATTATTAACAGAATAAATCCGGTAAGAGTAACGCCGCCGACCGTATAGCCGAATTTTTTTGCATGTTCCGGAACAGGATAGTTGAAATCCTTTAAGTTCCAATTTATTTCATCTTGATTTTTATTATCGATCATTTCTTACCTCATTTTCTTTTTAGGTACGTAAAAGAAAGCCAAACCCGCTATAACAGCTGCAAGACTAAGTGCTTTTATTACTGTCGGTACGCTGCTTTCTTCAACATCCTTCCGTATTTCGGCAAAATCTTTCTGCATCAATTTTAAATTTTCTGCTTGTTCTACGCTGTCTTTAATATCGTGATCGTCATCATCATTCATCATAGTGGTGGTAGTTACTTTTTTAACTTCCTTTTTATCTCCGTGAGGTTTAATTGCAGCCGGAGCTAAGAAAATCAGTATTACAACTGCATAAATTATTTTATTTAACATAATGTTTCTCCTTTTTATAATTTTTATAAAAATATTCTTAAATATCAACCATATCTGAAAAAGGACTTAGCTGAATAAAAAGTAAGGATTTTATAATAGAAACAATAACAGGTGAATCGATAAACCTTACATAATTGTCGATATTCCGAATTAAACATGTTTTATTGTCTATTGTTCAACGAAGGGCTGTTTTATTTTTTGAAATATACTTTTATCCCTTCATATTAATAGATATTTAACTATCTATTAAAAAGCATCTAAAAAGGGAAATACCTTTTTAGCGCGAAAACCTACCTTTAAAAAATTCTCTCCTACGGCTTTATTCGTTGTATAAGATTCTAAGGTAAGGCGTTATATTATTTAATGTGTAATTAAAACTAGTATTAAATTAAAAAGAGAGAATTTAATTTGTAGAGTTTATTTGAATTATTTGAGGGCGCTGAAAAAATTTTGCCCGTGATATTAGAAACAAAATTTATTTCTAAAAATTGTTCATTTACTAAAGGCACTAAAAAAGGAGAAATTAAAACTTGTTTATAAAAATTATTTTTATCATTTCTAACATTAACGAGAAAAATTGAAATTCCCGGATCTTCACAATTATCAATTTTGTTTTGAATATAAAAATTCATTATTTCATCATAACCGTGATGCGTTACAACTTTATTTAATACTACATTTGTTTGTAATTCATTTTTTTCGTGGGAAATGTTGCATATCGATTCGCTTAAAGGTGCCGAAATAAAACCGGTCAACAAGATAAAAATAAATATTTTACTTTTTAATAAGTTCAAGCTGTACTCTAATTAAACAAATTATTTTTTTATAAATTAGCTTGTATAGTTTAGTATACTGCTTTCAAAAAGTCAAGATAAAAATAAAAAG
>CAZAOG010000148.1:0-6329 GCA_964486645.1 uncultured Ignavibacteriaceae bacterium
TTCAACGGTTTAAATTAACTTGATATAAATTAAAACTTTGGCTCTGAATCGCTGATAAATCTATACATAATGGATAATTTTCAAAACTTTTTGAGCATTTCTAAATTGTTTTGGACAGCAATGCAATTATGAAACTATAAGTTTTTTTTTAAGCTTTGGCATATCATACTTACCATTGCTATATTTGATAAAAAAGAAAAAGATTTTATTATGGGAACAAAAGTTATACTTCAAACAAATTTTTCAAATTTAAATTTAGTTAAACAAGGTAAAGTAAGGGATATTTATGACTTGGGCGAGTACTTTCTAATTGTCTCTACGGATAGACTCTCGGCTTTTGACGTAATAATGGACCAGGGTATTCCTTACAAGGGTGAGGTACTTACAAAGATTTCTGATTTTTGGTTCGATTTTAACAAACATATTATTGAAAATCATTTGATAAGTACAAAAGTCGAAGATTTCCCGTCGGTATGCCGGGAATATAAAAATGAGTTGGAAGGAAGAACAATGCTTGTAAAAAAAGCAGAAGTTATTCCAATTGAATGTATTGTGCGCGGATATATTTCGGGCTCCGGTTGGATAGATTATCAAAAAACAGGTGAAATTTCCGGAATAAAATTACCTGAAGGATTGAACGAATCGGATAAATTACCCGAACCGATTTTTACTCCGTCTACAAAAGCGGAAATCGGACTTCACGACGAGAATATTTCAGCGGAAGAAGCGGAAAAGTTTGCCTCAAAAGATATTATAAAACAGCTTGAAGAAAAATCAATTGCTCTTTATAAAAATGCCGCTAATTACGCACTGACTAAAGGCATTATTATTGCCGACACCAAATTTGAATTCGGCATGGTTGACGGAAAACTGATTTTAATTGACGAAGCCTTGACGCCGGATTCTTCAAGATTTTGGCCTGTGGATGAATACAAACCCGGCGGAACGCAGCAGAGCTACGATAAACAATTTGTTAGGGATTATTTACTCTCCATCAATTTTAATAAACAGCCGCCTCCGCCAACACTGCCGGATGATATTGTTGATAAAACGAGCAGAAAATATTTAGACGTATTAAAAAAGTTAACCGGAGAAGAACTAACTTAATGAATCCAAAAAAAATTACTACCGAAGACGACAATTTAATTATCGAATGGAACGATAATAAAAAATCGGAAATATCGTTTAGGATTTTACGCAGAGACTGCCCCTGTGCAACTTGCTTAGCCGAAAGGGAAGCACAGAATAAAGATTCTATCAGAATTTACAGTCAGAATAAAATACAAGTAAGAGATATTGAACAAGTCGGCAGTTATGCAATTAAAATAACCTGGAAGGACGGACACTCGACCGGTATTTATGAATATTCGCTTCTAAAAAAGTTATCCGAACTTTAAAATCATTTTTATAATATGGTACTTCCCAATCAATTAACAATATTACGAATTATTTTAACGCCGGTTTTTTTATTTTTATTTCTATCGAATAACCCTGTTTATAATCAATTAGCTCTTGCGGTATTTATAATTGCGGCTCTTACCGATTGGTACGACGGCTGGCTTGCAAGAAAATTCAATTATATAACCAATTGGGGGAAATTCTGGGATCCGCTTGCAGATAAAATTTTAACCTCCACCGCTTTTATAGGTTTTTACATCATCGATGTTATCCCGCTTTGGATGATAATTGTTATTATAGTAAGAGATTTTATAATTACTATTCTTAGAGCATACGCAGATTACAAAGGAAAGTCGTTTCCTACAAGTTATTATGCAAAATGGAAAACTTTTTTTCAGATGACTTTCCTGTATTATTTGCTTGTAATTCGTACCGGAGAAAAAATACCGCAGTTATATAACGGGAATGAAAAAATATTTCAAATTCTTTTTGATCCCGCATTCATTTATATAACTATGTTTGTAATAACATTAATAACGTTTCACTCGGGTTTAACTTATATTTTAAATAATAGAATTTTAATTAAGAGATTATTCGTTGACCAAACTTAACATTTTTGAAAGATCTATCGGTTCGGCTTTGTTTACGGGATATATTCCGCTTGCTCCCGGTACATTCGGCAGTTTAGCCGGACTTTTAATCTATTATATACCCGGATTTGAAAGACCTCAAATATTGATTCCCGCTATTATTATTTTTACTTTCTATGGGATATTTTTAGGTTCAAAATTTGAAAAGGCTTACGGGAAAGATCCGGGGCAGTGTACCATTGATGAAGTTGTTGGAATGTGGATTAC
The DNA here is from genome assembly GCA_964486645.1 of uncultured Ignavibacteriaceae bacterium. Lineage (GTDB taxonomy): Bacteria > Bacteroidota > Ignavibacteria > Ignavibacteriales > Ignavibacteriaceae. Next base: position 2,256 of record CAZAOG010000148.1, read on the forward strand.
TTTAATGTTTCTTCCAAAAACCATACTGATTTCTGCCGCGGCATTCTTGGTCTGGAGAGCTTTTGATATTATTAAACCTTATCCCATTAAAAAACTTGAAGCTTTTAACGGAGGATTGGGAATAATGATTGATGATGTTGCAGGCGGAATTTATTCTTTGATTACAATGCAGCTGATATTATTTTTTATTTTCTAATCATAAAATCATTAAACATATAAATTAACCGAATATTTATGAATGCACACATTATTACAATTGGGGACGAAATTTTAATTGGACAGACTTTAAATACTAACGCTGCCGATATAGGTAATAAGCTTGTAGATATTCAAATATTTGTAAGAAAGGCTTCTATAGTAGCGGATAACGAGAAGGAAATACTGGATGAATTTAAAGACTGCTGGGAAAAGAATGACTTAATTATTGCTACCGGCGGACTCGGTCCCACACACGACGATGTTACAAGACAGTGTGTCGTAAAATTTTTTAATACCGAACTTGTAGAAGACCCCGAAGTTTTAGACGATGTAAAAAATATTTTTGAAAAGCGCGGAAGAAAAATTGATAAAATAAACGCAGGGCAGGCGCTTGTACCCAAAATTGCCACACCCATTAGAAATATACTGGGTACGGCACCGGGAATGTACATAGAAAAAGATGGAAAAATATTCGTTGTTTTACCCGGCGTTCCCGCCGAAATGAACTATATGCTGGAATCGTTTGTAATCCCGCGCTTAAAAGAAAAGATGAGTTCGGTTAAATCTTTTTCATTACGCAGCAATTTACTGACTACGGGAATTCCGGAATCTTTTTTATTTAAAAAGTTGGGTAATTTAGACGAATTATTGAAAGGAGCGAAACTGGCTTTTCTTCCGAATCAATTAGGCGTAAAAATGAGAATAACCGTTCAAGCCGAAACGGAAGAATTAGCGAAAAACAGATTATTGGAAGTTGAACAAAAAATAAGAGGAAGAGTCGGCAGATATATTTACAGCCGGACGGAAGAATCTTTGGAGGCTGTAGTCGGCAGACTTTTAACGGAAAGAGGATTGACAATATCCGTAGCCGAGTCTTGTACAGGAGGTAATTTATCTAATTTACTCACTAACGTACCCGGCGCAAGCAAGTACTTTGAAAGAGGAATAATCTCTTACGGCAATGTTTCAAAAATAGAAATATTAAACGTAAACGAAGATACTTTAAATGAACACGGAGCCGTTAGTTTGCAGGTAGCTCAGCAAATGGCAGACGGAGTACGTGCAATAAGCGGAACGGATATCGGACTTTCCATTACCGGAATAATGGGTCCAACCGGTGCCACTACGGATAAACCTGTCGGCTTGGTTTACATCGGCTTTTGCGATGAAAAAGTTTGTACAGCCAAAAAATTCGTTTTCGGTGAAAACAGAATTTTTAACAAGCAAAGAACTACACAGGCTGCTTTGGAAATGATAAGGCGGTATATCTTAGGAATAGAATGAAATTAAATTTTAAGTCTACCGAATAATTAAAATGCGAATGAGTGGCCGTTTGATTAAAATTGGAATTTAAAAGAGATGCGAAGAGTTTTTATTGCTTTAAAAATTCCGGAATATATTCGTAAAGAAATTGTCTCGTTCAGAAATAAAGCTTATCCAAATAATCATAATTTTATGTGGGAACCGATAAATAAATTACACATAACTTTAAAATTTATCGGAGACGTGGAAAATAAAAAATTAGATAAAATTATTGACTCGTTGGGCTTTATATCTAATTATAAAACACTAAATTGCAGTTTAGAAAAATTCGGGTTCTTTTACAGAAATAAAGAACCGAAGATTTTATGGCTCGGCGTAAAAATAGACCCGGTGTTGAATGAAATAGTTGAAAATATAAATATTGCATTGGAAAGATTGTCAGTTAAGAAAGATGAAAGAGCATACAAACCGCATATTACGCTATTAAGAATTAAACAAAAAGTGCAGAATAATTTTATTGAATCGTTCAAAAATTACAATATACCTGAGGTAAATTTTCACGCTGACGAAATTGCAGTAGTTGAAAGCAAACTTTTGCCTCATGGCTCAAAATATAAAGACATAAAAAATTTAAAATTAAATTGAATCGGAGGAAGGATGAGCGCGGATAGAGAACAAAAATTAAAAATTATAGATGATGCAATTGCCAGCATAGAAAAAACCTACGGCAAAGGCTCAATTATGAAGCTCGGTGACGGCGTAATCAATAATATTGAAGCTATACCAACCGGTGCTCTTTCATTGGATCATGCCTTGGGAATAGGCGGTGTGCCGAGAGGCAGAGTTACGGAGATATACGGACCGGAATCCAGCGGTAAAACTACTCTTTGCCTTCATATAATAGCCGAAGCGCAAAAGAAAGGCGGACTTGCAGCATTTATTGATGCAGAACACGCACTCGACGTAAATTATGCAAAACGTTTGGGTGTTGACACTCAAAATCTTTTAATTTCTCAACCGGATTTTGGCGAACAGGCTCTTGAAATAACCGATACCTTGGTTCGCAGTAATGCGTTGGATGTAATTGTAATTGATTCTGTTGCCGCGTTAGTTCCACGTTCGGAAATTGAAGGAGAAATGGGTGATGCAACTATGGCGGTGCAGGCAAGATTGATGTCGCAGGCACTGAGAAAATTAACCGGTGCAATTTCTAAATCGAAAACATCATTAATTTTTATCAACCAATTGAGGAGCAAAATTGGAGTGATGTTCGGTAGTCCCGAAACTACAACGGGAGGCAACGCGCTTAAATTTTATGCATCCGTTAGGCTGGATATAAGACGAATTGCCGCAATCAAAGACGGAACGGATGTAATAGGCAACAGAACTAAAGTTAAAATTGTAAAAAGTAAAGTAGCGCCGCCCTTCAAACAGGTTGAGTTTGATATCCTTTACAACGAAGGCATCAGTAAAACAGGCGATTTAATCGATCTTGGTGTAGACCAGGGATTGGTTAAAAAAAGCGGTGCCTGGTTCACTTTCGGAGATGACCGTTTCCAGGGCAGAGAACAATTCAGAGCTAAATTAAACGAAGACACAAAAATGTATGAGCAACTGCTGAAGGAAGTTAAAGTAAAGCTGGGAATGATTGAAGAAAAAACCGAGCCTGTTAGCAAAGAAAGTAAAGTTGATAAATAGAATTTTTAAGTCTGTCGTTAGATATAAATTTAGAACTCAATGAAAATTGAGAAGATTATCAGCAAGAATGATAAAAACGTTATCGTTCATTTGGAAAACGGCGAGAAGCTGTTTCTTGCAAAAGAGGTCGTTTTGAAAAATGCTCTTCGAAAAGGAGATAATATTTCAGACGACCTTTCTTCATTTTTAATAAAAGAAAACCGGTTGTTTTTTATTCGACAAAGAGCCTTCTCTTATTTGGGCAGGCGCCCTCATTCAAGATTCGAACTTTTCTCTAAGTTAAGAGCAAAAAATTATGATTCTGATTTAATAAATTCCGTTCTCAATGAATTAGAAAGTAAAAATTATTTGAACGATTATGAATTCGCCTTGGCTTTTGCAAGAGACAAACAAAAATTCAAACATTTAGGTACCTACAGAATTAAAAACGAGTTAATAAAAAAAAGAGTAAATAGAGAAATAATAGAGCAGGTTATAGCTGAAATCTTTCCTGAAGGCAACGATATTAAAGAAGCTGTCTATCATCTTAATAAAAAAATAAAAAATAAATCCGGTTATTTACTAAATGATGATAGTGTGAAAGACAAATTACTTTCATTCTTAATAAGAAAAGGTTTCGATTTTGAAACTGCGAAAACGGCTTTTGAAGAAGTGCTGAGGGGAAATGACCGTTGACGGTAATTCAACAGTCCGTTATGCCAAGTTATTTTATATTTCTTTTTATGTAATTGCTGTAATCTTTTATTTTTCTTTCATAATTTTCATTCATCAATTTAGAAGATATCATAAAATCCGCAGTTGACCTGTTGCAGGCAATTGGAATGTTGTAAAGCACGGAAATTCTAAGCAATGCTTTTACGTCCACATCGTGCGGATGCGGCTCCATCGGGTCCCAGAAGAAAATCATAAAATCTA
>CAZAOG010000149.1:0-6318 GCA_964486645.1 uncultured Ignavibacteriaceae bacterium
GCCGGTGACCTACCCAACACATCGGGGGACTCTGCCGATTGCTAAAGGTAGTCTTGTTTTTTCGGGAAATCAATTAGAGTGGAGCTGGTGACCGGAATCGAACCGGTGACCTACGCATTACGAATGCGTTGCTCTGCCAGCTGAGCTACACCAGCAAAAAAAATAAGAACCACAAACAGGTATAAATAACAAAAGGTAAATGTAAAAAAACATTTACCGATTATTATTAACCGCTAACTCTTGCCTCAATGCAGGCAGGAACGGATTAAAAATAGTTTACTTTAACTTTTTTTTATGTCTGTTTTTTCTTAATCTTTTTTTTCTTTTATGCGTAGACATTTTATGTCTTTTTCTTTTTTTGCCGCAAGGCATATTCAACCTCTAATTTTATTATTGATGTACCTTTAAAAATTCTTTTGCTTTTTTTCCGTATCTCGAATCCGGATCTATTTTTACAGCTTTTTTCAGCCATTCTTTAGCTTTATCTACATTACCGGCAGTAAAATTCACTATTCCCAAATTAAGCAATCCGATTTGATGATCCGGTTGAATTTTAATTGCTTTTTCCATTTCTTCTATGGCTTTTGCAAAATTCTTCAAATTATAATAAGAAACCCCCATATCAATTCTTGCATCTACGTCTTTAGGCCTTTTTTTCAAATAAGCTTGATAGCTTTCTATAGCCTTTTGAAAAAAGCCTGAATCATTCCTTAAATTTGCCAATTGCAGAAGCAGTTCCAAATTATTCGGGTCGGCTTTTACTTTTGCATCAAGTTCATTTATTTCTTTTAAATTTTCAAGAGCTATCTTCGGAACTGTAGACGGCTGAGGGCTTATTGACGGAATTGCGTTTTGATCAAATAAACCGCCGGCTATTAATATTATTACTATTAAACCCACAACCCCCGCAAATATTGTATATACTTTGCCTTTACTCAAACTTTTTTCTTCTCCCGAATTAACTTCTTCGGAAGTTTTTTCAACCGTTTTATTCTTCTTTTGTGTGTGATGTTCATTTTGTACCGATGCTTTTTTATTGTCTAACTTTTTTCCGCATTCAATACAAAATGAATCGTTTATTGAATTTTTAGAACCACAATTACCGCAAACGATAACACTATTTTCAACTTTGCTTTCTATTTGCTCACCGCAGGCTGCGCAGAATTTGTCGTTATCTTCAACAGTATTATTACATTTCGGGCAAACTTTTGACATATTTATTCCTTATTCTCATTTTTTTTCATTCCCTGATCCACTATTGTTTTGAAATCCTTTGAAAATTTAAAGGTAGGAACATAATGCTCAGGTACAAAAACTTTTTCGCCTGTTTTGGGATTTCTTGCCTGTCTGGCATTTTTCTTCTTTACTTTAAATGTGCCGAAACCTCTTATTTCAATCCCTTTTCCGTTTTTTAAGGAATCAATCACCGTTGAAAAAAAACCTTCAACTATAGCCTCGGTTTCCAGCTTTGTTAAACCTGTTCCCGAAGCAATTCTGTCTACAATATCAGCTTTTGTCATTTCATTACCTTGATAAAAATTTGTGGTAAATTTTTCTAACTTATTATAAAACAATTATTTAATTTATTGAAGTTTTTTCTAAAAATCAATTTTTAATGTGCGGAATATTTTTTTGCCCTATCTTTTTCTTTTATATGCTTTTTAAAATGGTTTCCCCGCAAAATTTTACAGTCTCAAAATGATAAATAATCTCAAATTTTATCTCTTTTATGATTGAAATGATTTGAATTTGAGCTAAATTCTATTGGTACAGAAATTGAACACCAGAGTATAATTATTATACAAAATCAAGGAATATGGAACTAATCCCTATCATAGAAGCATCATTAAGTATTTTTACTGTGTTTACGGCATTTTTTATAATTTTATCATATCTATTATATAAATTAAGAGGTAAATCGAACGTAAAACAGCCTTATTTGAAAGAAATTGCAGCCGATAATCTGATTTCAATTATGGTTGAAAAAAGCAGAATAATTGAAAATGATGAAGAAAAACTGAAGAGACTCGAAAGGTTTAAGGTGGTAAATTCAGTACAGGCTCCAACAAGTACTAATCAAAACCCCGATGAAAAGATAAATGTTCTCAGTACGGTTACCGAAACATACAAGACTTCGAATATTATAATAAAACCCCATGCTGTTAATGATAATTTGAATATTTACAATTTATATTCAAACAGCTCTCTCCGTCCGATGCACAAACTTCAGGCACAGGAACAAAACACATTAAAAAATATTTAATTCTCTCCCCCAAAATTTATATAGCATACCATTTTTAATTTTCAATAAACTTCTTTATTATTGATTAGTATCTATTGAAATATTGGTTAATTAAACAATTAAATATGAAAGAAACTATTTATATAAAAAATATGGTGTGCGACAGATGTATAAGAGTTGTAAAATACGAAATTGAAAAATTGGGATATAAAGTTTTAAAAATAAAGTTAGGCGAAGCAACTATTAATTCATCGGAAGAAATAGATTTTAATAGAATAAATGACGTTCTACGTAATAACGGTTTTGAGTTGCTTGACAACAAGCAATTTAAATTAATAGAAAAAATAAAAATTTTTATAATAGAATATATTCAGCAACAAAGCGAGGGGCTTGGCAATCAAGAAAAATTATCCGATTATATCTCGAGGAAAATGGGATATAGTTACCAGTATTTGAGTAATTTATATTCTTCATTAGAAAGTCATACAATAGAAAATTATATAATAACCCAGAGAATTGAGAAAGCTAAAGAATTGCTTGTATATAATCAGCTTACATTAAGCGAAATTTCCTACCGTTTAGGATACAGCAGCGTCCAACATCTATCAAGTCAGTTTAAAAAAGTAACCGGTTTTACTCCAACAAAATTCAAAAAACTGAAGTACAAAAAGAGAGTATCTTTAGATAAGGTTTATTCTGCACCCATCCATTCTTACAACAACATATAGAATCTTAAAATTATATAATAATTTTTTTAAATTATATAAAGCATATCATTCTTAATTAATTATTTTTAGTCGTTATATTATAAATATTAATAAGTAAGGAGATAAAAAATGAAAACAGAACAAATAACTATAGAAGGAATGACTTGCGGACATTGCACAATGTCTGTTAAAAAAGAATTAACAAAAATAGGCGTCGAAGTTTTAGACGTGTTAGTAGGTTCGGCTGAAATTAAATACGATCCGGCAAAAGTAAATAAAGAACAAATTGCAGCTGCAATTGACGAAGCCGGATACAAATTGGTTAATGTTCAATAAAATGAAAAAAAGGCTAACAAAAAATGAAAGATGAAAAAATAATTTTAAAGATTTCCGGAATGAGTTGTGCTTCGTGCGCAAATACAATTGAAAAATCTTTAAAGAAAGTAGAAGGCGTTGTAGATGCTAATGTAAATTTTGCTTCAGAGAAAGCTACTATAGAATTAGCTGATACTCAGTCAGTAAAGAAATCGGACTTAGTAAATGCAGTTAAACAAGCAGGGTATGATGTTATAGGTAAGATTGAGAAAACTGTATTAAATATTGGCGGAATGAGTTGTGCTTCGTGCGCAAATACTATAGAAAAGGAGCTTAAAAAAACAAACGGCATAAAAAATGCGTCTGTTAATTTTGCTTCTCAAAAAGCTATGGTTGATTATGATTCCGCTTCAATTTCCATTGATGATATTGAAAAAGTAATTAAAAGTTCTGGTTATGAAGTGATTAAATCTGCAGCAGAAAGTAGTGTGGAATTTAAAGTTATGGGCATGTCTTCAGATCATTGTGCCGAAGTAATTAAAAAAGCGATTGAAAAACTGGATGGAGTTATAGAAGTTAAGACCAGTTTCGCTAATTCTTACGCACAGATTATTTATGAACCTGAAAAGTTAAACATACGCAAAATACGTAAAACAATAACTGATGCAGGCTATAAACCTGAAATGATTGACGCAGGTGAAGATGCCGTAGACGTTGAAAAGGAAGCTCGTGAAAAAGAAATCAAGTCTTTGAAGAAAAAGGTTATAGTGGCAAGTATTTTCGCTCTTCCTATTTTATATGTGGCAATGATAGAGATACTCAGTAAAAATCTTTTACCGGATTTTATAAATCCGGAATTTTACCCTGTTCGCTTCGGACTGTTCCAGGCAATTCTTTCGATTCCGGTTATTTACATGGGAAGAAGTTTTTACACCATCGGTTTCCCGAATCTTTTTAAAGGTCACCCTAATATGGACTCCTTAATTGCGTTGGGAACAACTGCTGCGTATCTATACAGCTATTATGCGGTTTCCATGGTAATTTTGGGTTTAGACCCGGAAGGGCAGTATGTAACCAGTCTTTATTTTGAAACCGCAGCGGTTATTATAGCCCTTATCTTACTTGGAAAATATTTAGAGTCTGTAAGTAAAGGTAAAACCTCTGAAGCAATAAAAATGCTGATGGGATTAGCCCCAAAAACAGCAAGAATAGAAGTGGACGGAGTTGAAGAAGAAGTCCCCATTTCAGAAGTACAGGTTGGTGATATAGTTATAGTTAAACCGGGAGAAAAAATACCGGTAGACGGTATTGTAATTGAAGGACACACATCCGTTGACGAATCTATGTTAACCGGAGAAAGTATTCCCGTTGAGAAAACCCCGAATTCTAAAGTAACCGGCGCATCTTTGAATAAAAGCGGTTCCATTAAGTTCCGCACTGAAAAGGTAGGTAAGGATACTGCGCTTGCTCAAATCATCAAATTGGTTGAGGAAGCTCAAGGATCAAAAGCACCGATAGCACGTTTGGCTGACATTATCGCCGGTTACTTTACTTGGAGTGTAATTGGAATAGCTATACTAACTATAATTATCTGGACTTTAGCCGGCACTGTTTTTGGGGTTACCCTTACAGGCGGAACGTTCATCTTTGTTCTTACAGTTGCCATAGCCGTTCTCATTATAGCCTGCCCTTGTGCATTAGGCTTGGCAACACCGACTGCAATTATGGTTGGAACCGGTAAAGGTGCCGAACATGGAATTTTAATTAAAAATGCTGCTGCACTTGAAAATTTCCATAAAATCGACTTCGTAGTTTTCGATAAAACAGGCACGCTTACTGAGGGTAAACCGCAGGTTACGGACATAGTTACATTTAATGGCTACAAGGAAGATGAAGTTCTTCGGATTGCTGCAAGCGGTGAGAAAAAATCCGAACATCCACTTGCAGAAGCTATCGTTAACGAAGCATCCAGTAGAACGTTGGAATTATTTGACGTTACCGATTTTAGTGCCATTCCGGGTCATGGAATTGAAATGAACCTGAATGGAGGAAAAGTATATTTAGGCAACAAGAAGTTGATGGAAGATAAACATGTTGATTTGGAAATAGCCGATGAAACTGCCGTCCGTTTGGCAAAAGAAGGAAAGACAGCTATGTTCATTGCTAAAGATAATACTATACTCAGCATTATTGCCGTAGCAGATGTATTGAAAGAAAACAGTAAACAAGCAGTTGATGAACTCCATAAACTGAACATCAAGGTAGCAATGCTCACCGGTGATAATAAAAACACCGCTGAAGCCATTGCAGCCAATGTAGGTATAGATCGCGTTATTGCTGAAGTTTTACCGGAAGATAAAGCTATGGAAATTAAAAAACTTCAGGAAGAAGGACACAATGTAGTTATGGTTGGAGACGGTATCAACGATGCTCCTGCTCTGATGCAGGCTGATGTGGGAGTAGCAATCGGAGCCGGTACGGATGTAGCCTTAGAATCTGCTCAGGTTGTACTTATGAAGAGTGATCTTCTTGACGTAGTAAAAGCTTATAAATTAAGTGCTGCTACTTTAAGAAATATCAAACAAAATCTCTTTTGGGCATTCGGGTATAATGTTAGCGGTATTCCAATTGCAGCCGGAGTCTTTTATCCATTCTTCGGATTCTTACTTAACCCGGCAATTGCTGCCGCAGCAATGGCGTTTTCCTCTGTTTCAGTTGTTACAAATGCACTGAGATTAAGGAAGTTTAAGCTGTAAAAGAGAATTAGTAGGAGCTGCAAAATTACAGTAATAATAATGCAGCTTATCAGCTAAAGTTCTTACTTGTTTTGCTTTATAATATCCCCATCCTCTCCGTCTCGGCTTTCCCTTAGCCAAGGCGGAAAGGTTTTGGGGATTTTTTATTTTATAATTGCAAGATAAAACTACATCTATAATCACACATCTATCCAAAACATTGAGATTAAAAAAATTTGAAACTAAACTATCAATAAATACCTTTCCTGTTTTGTGCACAAAAAAAATCGAAAAAAGATAACTTATTGAGATATAAAGA
>CAZAOG010000150.1:0-6246 GCA_964486645.1 uncultured Ignavibacteriaceae bacterium
CCATTGTCTCCATACACATACTTTATTTATACTTTTATCATAGTTCCTTATTTGTTTATTAATTAGAACTTTTATTAATGTTTTAGCTACTTTGTGTAAGTTGGGTTCAATATTTTTATTAGAAATATCACCCCACTGAAATAACCAAGTAAAAAATCCATCTTGGCTTAACTCTTTAGTTGCTATATCAAATAGATTTGGTTTCATTTAAAAATTTTTCTCCGATTAAGATTGTTAAAAATAATATAACAATTACTTATTGCAAAAGAAATTATTCTAATTTAATTTGAAGTTCAGGTTCTAATTTCTAAGGTACAAAAATAGGACAAACAATGTCAAGACAAGGTACAATAAGAAGATATACTTTAATAATTGATAAACTTAAAAGTAATCAGTTCCCGTCTTTTAATACTATAAAAAACTATTTATTTGAACATGGTTTCGAAATATCAAGCAGAACAATACAGCGTGATATAGAGCAGATACGTTACGAATTTGGAATAGAAATATTATATAATCGATTTAAAAATGGTTATTATATCAATTATGAAGATAGCATAAATATAGAATCATTTTTCAAATTTCTGGAAATTGTTAATACGGCAGAATTATTAACAGATAGCCTAATAGAAAGTAAAGATGCACTAAAATATTTTTTATTTGAAAATCAAGGTAGCCTGAAAGGGTTAGAACATTTAAAAGAAATATTACAAGCTGTAAGAGAGAGAAGGATAATATCCTTTTCTTACTTAAGTTATATTACAGATCAAATTAAAAAATATTCTTTAAAACCATATCTGATAAAAGAATATCAAGACAGGTGGTATATAATCGGCATTTTGGAAAACTCGAATGAGTTTAGAACTTTTGGTATTGATAGAATTGAAAAATTGAAATTAAAGAGTAAAATATTTTTGCCTGATAAAAACATTAATGCAGCAAAATTATTTGAAGATATAATTGGTCTTAATTATTCCGGCGGTAAAATAGAAAAAGTGGTATTATCATTTACATGTCTTCAGGGTAAATATATAAAATCTCTTCCCATACATAAATCACAGAAAATATTAATTGACAATAGTGAAGAATTTAGAATAGAATTAAATATTATCCCAAATTATGAGCTGATACAGAAAATTATGTTTTATGGTGATGCAGTAAAAATACTTAAACCCAAATGGTTGATGTTGGATATTAAAGAAAGATTTAAAAAAGCATTAGAAAATTATAGCTAATTTGCCTTCCTATCCTTTATATTAAATTCTCCTTCTTAGAAAAATTTTAAAAAAACAATAACTCCGACTTAGTTTGGCGTACTGCAGAACTATATTTGTACTAATACAATAAATAAATATAAAATGATATGGATATGGAAATAAATAAAGTCAGAAATAAAATTTTAAAGAAAGCAGAAGTTCTAAAATATGCCAAATCTAAATTGAAAGAAGAATTTATTGGCATTGATAATATAATTGATGAAGTAATTAACTTAATAAGTTCGTGGTACTTATTCCCAGATCTACAAGAAAGACCTGTTGTTGTTAATTTATGGGGATTAACAGGAACCGGTAAAACTGCTTTAGTTAACAGACTATCTTATTATTTAAAATGTGTCAATAAATACTATAATTTTAATATGGGAGAGCTAGTAAACAGCTATAGAGGATTAGAGCAAATACTTGAAGAACTTCAATTAAATGATAATGAATCACCATTTATATTAGCTTTTGATGAATTTCAATTTGCAAGAACAATAACAGAAAAAGGATTAGAGATTAATAATCACTCAATCAGTTTAGTTTGGGATCTCTTAGATTCGGGAAAATTCCAATTTATTTCTCTAAATAATGATGTTTATTCAATTCAATCTTTAATAAAAAGAATAAGATTCTTTTTAGCTTATGGATTAGATTGTAAGAATGGATTAGTTAAAACACAAAAAGATTATTTCATAAATGATAAGAAAATAAACAAAGAGTTCAGAAATTATTATCAAGAAAAAGGTGAGAATTTAAGCGGAGAAGTTTTTATAATACCAAAATATTTTCACAGGCTAATAATGTCCATAATGAAAGACAAATATCTAACAACTTCTGCTCTTACCAATGACTTAAGAAAAATGGATGGTTATCAATCAATCAAATTCTTAAGAAAAATTATTAATTATGAATTAAGTCCTAAAACAATAGATTGTTCAAAAGCTTTAATTTTTATTATAGGTAATTTGGATGAAGCATATAAAATAAGTAAAAATTTTAATCCGGATGTTAGTGCTGATGAGTTTCACGAACTATCATTAGATATTACTGTTCCAATAGTAAAAAAAGCTCTACAACTAAGATTTAGAGATGAACAAATTGCACGTTTAGGAAATACACATATTATTTACCCTGCTTTTAATACAGCTTCATTTTATAAAATAATTGATCTTGAATTACATAAAATTTCATTAAAAATTTTAAATAAACAAAATATAAAACTCGAATTTGATAAATCTATAAGAGATTTAATTTACAGAGAGGGAGTGTATCCAACACAGGGAACAAGGCCTGTATTTACAACAATACATAATATCATCAATTCCAAATTAGGAAAAATGGTTGTTGAAATTATACTAAAAAATTTAAATGTAGATAAAGTAAAATTTTCATTTCTTCTTGGTAGAATTATCATAAGCTATTATTATAAAAATGTTTTTGTCCATAAAATAGAAGAAAAACAAATTTTAAACTTAGAAAAATTAAGAAAAGATAAAAAAGATGATTTGCAGGCAATTACAGCAGTGCATGAAAGTGGACATGCAATTTGTTCAATTTTTCTTTTAAAAACCTTACCTGAAGTTATTTATTCAATTACCGTAAATGATGAAAGTCAAGGATCAACATTCATGAAAATTCAATATAAATACATTTCAAAAAAAGACATTCTCAATAGAGTAGCAATGTTATTAAGTGGTTTTATTGCAGAAAAATTAATTTTTGGAAATGATAATTTGACAGCAGGTTCTTCATCAGATATTGAAACGGCTACAACATTAATTACTGATATGATAAAGAATAATGGAATGGGTAATTTACCAGCACAATTTAATATCAAAGATTTCAGAATGAATCTAAACGTTTACGACGATGATTTAAATTATTTAGCCATAAATTGGATAGAAAAAGCTATAATCTTAGCTGAAGATTTACTAAAAAAAGAAGAAAATCTTTTGTTGCAAATGTCAAATTATTTGAGTGATAATAGGATGATGAGTAAAGAAATAATTGAAAAATATTGTTTGATGTATAGCAAAAGCTACAAAAAAGAAGAAATTATTAATAAAGGGGATTTATTGTTTTATAGAAAACATTTAAAAGATAAAATTAAAAATCTAAAGCAAAAGGAATTCTTAATTCCAATAAATAATCAAAAACTTTGTTTGAACAAAAAAAATTCTAATAATTAAAATTATTTATTAATTAAATTTTTTTTCACTCTTGTTTTCATTTTCGGCGAAAGTTGTCTCAACTAAGCGCAGACGAATTTTGTCTTACGTTTCCTTCGTTTCCTGATTCCCAAAAAATAAATTATATTAAACAATTGTTAATTAAAATTTTATAAATGAATTAACCGAGGGATATATGCACGATAAAAAATTTTATATTAAAAGAAGAGAACAGTTAAAGAAAAAATTTGAAAAAGGATTACTACTTTTTTTAGGCAATGTAGATTCGCCGATGAATTATACAGCAAATATTTATCCGTTCAGACAAGACAGTACATTTCTTTATTATTTTGGATTAGACCATCCCGGCTTTGCAGCCGTTATAGATATTGACGAAGACAAAGAAATAATTTTTGGAAATGATTTTTCGGTAGATGATATTGTTTGGATGGGACCGCAAAAAACAACTTCTCAATTAGCAAATAAAGTCGGAATAAGAAAAACATTTCCCTTAAAAAAACTGGATGACATGCTTAAATCGGCAATTTCATCCGGCAGAAAGATACATTTCCTTCCGCAATACAGAGCAGAAAATATAATAACTCTTTCGCAGCTGCTTGGAATTAACCCGCAAATTGTAAACAGCTACTCATCTCACAGCCTTACAACCGCAGTTATCAACCAGCGTTCAATTAAAGCAAACGAAGAAATTGCCGATATTGAAAAAGCCGTTGACGTAAGTTACGACATGAACACTCTCGCCATGCGTTCAGCCAAACCCGGAATGTATGAAAAAGAGCTTGCCGGTTTGGTTGAAGGTATTGTTCTGTCGGCAGGCGGTCGTCTTTCTTTTCCAACTATACTTTCCGTACACGGCGAAACTTTGCACAACCTTTATCACACAAATAAAATGAAAAGCGGAGATATTTTTGTAATGGATTCCGGTGCCGAAGTAAGCAACTGTTATGCAAGTGATATTACAAGGACAATACCCGTTAGCGGATATTTTACGTCAATGCAGAAAGATATTTATCAAATTGTTTTGAATGCACAAGTATCTTCCGTTAAAGCCATCAAACCAGGAGTCAGTTATAAAAAGATACATCTTAAAGCAGCAAAAATTATTTCTCAAGGTTTGAAAGACTTGGGCTTGATGAAGGGCGATGTAAACGATGCCGTTGCAAACGGTGCACACGCAATGTTCTTCCCCCACGGTTTGGGACATATGATGGGACTCGATGTTCACGATATGGAAAACCTGGGCGAAAATTTAGTCGGTTATGAAAAAAACGCTAAGCGCAGCAGTCAATTCGGTCTTGCATATTTAAGATTGGCAAGAGAACTTAAACCCGGATTTGTTTTAACGGTTGAACCCGGAATTTATTTCATCCCCGAATTAATTGACAAATGGCAGAACGAAAAGATTAATTCGAGATTTATAAATTTCAACAAAGTGAACAAGTACAGAAAATTCGGCGGAATTAGGATCGAAGACGATGTGCTTGTTACAAAAACCGGTCATAGAGTTCTGGGTAAACCGATTCCCAAAACTATTAAAGATGTAGAAGAACATTGTAACATGTAAAAAATATGAGCGAATTATTTTCTGAAAAATTAAAAAATATTTTTAGTTGGAAACCCGGTAACTCTTCCGGGAAAATTTACACAATTGATGCACACACTGAAGGTGAACCCTTAAGAGTGATTGTCGGCGGGTTACCCGAACCGAAAGGTAATTCCGTTCCCGAAAGAAGAAGATTTATTAAAGATAATTTTGACGATCTTCGCAAAGCTTTAATGTGGGAACCCCGCGGGCACTCCGATATGTACGGCTGTATTATTACTCCCCCTTTTTCAAAAGATGCTGATTTTGGAGTGATATTCGCTCACAACGAAGGTTACAGCACAATGTGCGGACACGGTATAATCGGCGTGACTAAGGTTGTGCTGGAAACCGGTTTCATCAAGCTTAAAGAACCGGAGACAATAATTAAAATAGATACGCCTGCCGGACTTGTTACGGCGCACGCTAAAGTAGAAAACCAAAAAGTAAAAAGTGTATACTTTCACAACGTACCTTCTTTTGTTTATTCTTCCGATAATTTTGTGGAAGTGGAAGGTCCGGGAAAAGTGAAATACGATATTTCTTTCGGCGGAGCGTTTTACGCTTTTGTCGACGCAGCTTCCGTGGGACTTACCTGCAGCGCAAATCGATTAAAAGATTTGATTGATTTTGGTATGAGAATAAAACGTGCCGTAATGAAGAAAGATAAAATTGTTCATCCGTTTCAGGACGATTTAGGTTTCTTGTACGGAACAATATTTATTTCTCCCCCCGAAAGTGATAATGCGGACAGCAGGAACGTTTGCATATTTGCAGACGGTGAAGTCGACCGCAGTCCCACCGGAACCGGTGTCAGCGCAAGAATGGCTCTTCATTACAAAAGAGGCGAAATAAAAATCGGACAGAAAATGATAATTGAAAGTATACTGGGCACAACGTTTACGTGTTCGGTATTTTCTACAACCAAGTTCGGCTCCTACGACGCTGTTATTCCCGAAGTTGAAGGAACGGCTTTTATTACAGGCAAAAATGAATTTATTATAAACCCGGATGATCCTTTGAAATACGGATTCCTTTTGAAATGATATTTTATTGTATGCGCCGAATCTAAAAACATTTAATGAAAAGCAAATCGGATTTTGAACATAAACAAAACATAATTTTGTTAAACTCAACTTTTTTTAAAGCAGGCTTATGAATAAAAAAGAAATCTTATTTATTCCTTCCGCGGAAATTGAAAAAATGTTGACAATGC
>CAZAOG010000151.1:0-6052 GCA_964486645.1 uncultured Ignavibacteriaceae bacterium
ATTACTCAACAATAAGCTCTTGTCCGACAATAAGTTTATTTGAGGATAAAGAGTTTATCTTTTTCAGCTTTTTAATTGAAGTGTTGAACTGTTTGGCAATTGTCCAGAGCGATTCTCCGTTGCCTACAATGTGAGTCTTTTTTCCGTTATTAGCTTTAACAACTTCGGTATTTTTTGATTGTTTGGCTGCGGTTTTTTCTCTCGGTATTATATTCAGTTTTTTACCGGCTACAATTTTATTGCTCTTCAGATTATTCCACTTTCTTATTTCTTTGGTAGAAACGTTATACTTTTCCGCAATTTGACTTATTGTGTCACCGGATTTTACAAAAATATATATTCCTTCCTTCGGTTTGTCTTCTTTTGTTTTTTCTTTTTTAACTTGAGCTATTTCTTTTTCGGGCTTTAAAATTATTTTTAGTTTTTTGCCGTATTTTATTTTATTCGATTTAAGTCCGTTCCACCTGCGAATATCAGAGACCTTAACGGCAAATTTATCAGCAATTATGCTGATAGCATCTCCCTCGTGAACGGTGTAATAAATTACGTTTTTATCTTTATTTTTTGAAGGAAGAGCTATTTTTTTCTTTGGAGTTTGTTTCTTGTTTTTTGCATAAATTCTTAACTTCTTTCCGGCTACAATTCTGCTTGTTCTAAGCCTGTTCCATCTTTTTATATCCCTTACGGAAACATTGAATCTTTCGGCAAGTTCGCTTATCGTATCGCCTTGTTTAACATTGTAAGTTGTATAATTGCCTTTAAACTTGGTCAACGATTTTTTAGCAGCTACTTTTTTTCTTACATAATTTCTATCAAAGCCGTAAATCCTCAACCTTTTTCCCACGTAAATTTTATTACTTCTCAGTCCGTTCCATCTTTTAAGTCTGCTTACGCTTACTCCGTAATTCTCCGCTATTGTAGAAAGACTTTCGCCGTATCTTATTCTGTGGTATTGCCACCTTCCTTTACTTTTTTTAATAATAGGTTTTGCAGTGAAGAGAGTATCTTTATTTTTTTCGTTCAGTTTGGCAAAATAATCTTTCTTTCCTTCAGGTACGTAAATTTTTAATTTCTGTCCGATAATTACAGATGAAGTATAAGGAATGTTATTCCAATTTCTTATATCGCTAACCCTTGCCTCGAATAAATTTGCAATTCCAATTAAACTGTCCTTTCTTTTTACCGTGTAATCAACGGGAACAAAACCATCCGGCACAATGTAATTCAAATTAATTTTTGGTAAGTCATCGGAATCAGTATCCGGAGCGCCAATTTTTGAATCTTTATAAGCGTGAGAATTTGCATCAACTGCCGCCGTAACGTCGGGATTAAAAGTATAATTTTGTTTTGCAACATTTAGAACCGGAATTTTTAATTTTTGACCGGCATAAATCCTTGATCTCCTCGATATATTATTTGCTTCGGCTAATTTTCTTGTTGATATGCCGTAACGGTAAGCGATTCCGGATAATGTTTCCCCTCTTTTAATGACGTGAAACAAGAAATGAATCCTGGCACTTTTAGGAATATTCCGCATTCCTTTTGCGAATCTTTTAATGGAGCCTTTCGGAATTTTCAGATAATATCCGCCTCGTTTTGCGGTGGGAGTGCTTAGCTGGGTTAACTCCGGGTTCATATCTCGCAGTGTTCTTAACGAAGTACCTGCAATTGAAGCCAAATAATTCAAATCGATGGCTCCTTTTACAAGATATTTGTCGTATTCGAAGGGTTTTTTATAATTCAAATCCGTGATGCCGTATTTTGCCGGATCGGTAGCAATAATGGTTACGGCAATATATTGAGGAACGTAATTCCTTGTTTCCCTCGGCAAGAACCATCTAATTGACCAAAAATCATCCCCGCCGGAAAGTCTTTTTGCTCTGTTTATCCAGCCGATACCCGAATTATACGCACCGATTGCCAAATACCAGTCGCCCAAATCGTTGTACAAATCTTTCAAATGCCTTGCGGCTGCTCTTGTAGAAAGCTCAGGACTTCTTCTTTCATCAACATAAAAATCCGACTTTAAACCGTACAATCTTCCCGTAGCTTTTATAAATTGCCACATTCCGACTGCTCTTGCCCATGAACGTGCCCTCGGGTTTAACCCGCTTTCTACCATACTTAAATATAAAAGCTGCTTGGGTACATCTTCCTCTCTGAAAATTCTTTTCATTAGAGGGAAATATCTGCCCGAACGTTCAAACCATCTTTTAATAACATTCTTACCTTTATTCTGAAAGTAATCCAGCCACTGCTGAACTATCGGGTTTATTTCAAGCGGAATTTCGGAATCATACCCTGAAGGCTGGAATCTTTTAAATTTTGCAGCTTCCGTTTTATATTTAACTTTAATCTCGGGTACCGTTTTGCTCATCCATTCATCTAATGCGGAAATGGAAACATCGGGCGGTATTTTATCGAGCTTATCGAGAAAACCTTTATAATCTTCCACAATGGAATTTTCTAATTCGTTAAAAGCTTCGTTATCCTCAATTCCCGGATAATAGCTTAAATCACTGATTGTGTTCATTGCGGATTCAAAATGTCTAATTACTTCTATATCGTTATCGGATTTTTGTTTTTCCAATGCCGTCAGATAATCCTGCCGTGCCTGTTCCAATAACTGAGATATAATTTCGTTAGTATTTATCTTAAGGGAATCTATTTTTTGATTTTCAACAATTTGGATATTTGAAGCACATGAATTAAATAAAATTATAATAACAGGAAGTAGTAAGTAAGGTAGTATCTTTTTTAGCATTAATTTTCCAAAATTTTATCTTATTGTTAAATATATAAGTTAAAACAATTTATATCAACTATATAATTAAGTATTTGTTTTAATTATTGTAAACGGATAAAAATACGAACTATTATAACGGAATATTTCCGTGTTTTTTCTTCGGATTTTTATCCACCTTGTTCTTTAGAAACGAGAAAGATTTTATCAATTTTATTTTCGTTTCAGACGGTTCAAATACATCGTCCAAAAAACCTCTCTCAGCGGCGATATACGGATTTGTAAATTTCTTTTTGTATTCTTCTAATTTCTTTTCTAATTCCGCTTTGGGATCTTTAGCTTTTGCAATTTCTTTTTTGAAAATAATTTCCACGGCACCTTTTGGACCCATTACAGCAATTTCTGCAGAAGGCCAGGCAAAATTAAAATCGCCTCTGATATGTTTTGAATTCATTACGTCATACGCGCCTCCGTAGGCTTTACGGGTAATTACCGTAACTTTCGGCACGGTAGCTTCGCAGAAAGCATAAAGAAGTTTGGCTCCGTGTTTAATAATTCCGCCCCACTCCTGAGCCGTTCCGGGTAAAAATCCCGGGACATCTTCCAAAACCAACAATGGAATATTAAATGCATCGCAGAATCTTACAAATCTTGCTCCTTTAATCGAGGCGTCTATATCAAGCACTCCGGCAAGAACCATCGGCTGATTTGCAACTATTCCAACGGACATACCTCCTATTCTTGAAAAACCTACAATTATATTTTGTGCATAATCTTTATGAACTTCAAAGAAATCATCGTCGTCTACCAAACGGGAAATTATTTCCTTCATATCGTAGGGTTTGGTAGATTGTTCGGGAACAATTTTGTTTAATTTTTCATCCGGTTTTAATTTCGAGAAATCAAACGGCAGCTCGCAGGGTCTGTCTAAAAAATTAGAAGGAAGATAGCTCAATAATTTTCTGATATTCAGCAGCGTTTCAATTTCATTATCGAATGCAAAATGAGCGACGCCGCTTTTTGTTGCGTGCGTATCTGCTCCGCCTAAATCTTCGAAGCTTACTTTTTCGTGAGTTACGGTTTTTACAACATTCGGTCCGGTTACGAACATATGGCTTGTTTTTTTAACCATAAAAATAAAATCCGTAATTGCCGGGGAATAAACAGCGCCACCGGCACAAGGTCCCATTACAGCTGAAATCTGCGGAATTACACCCGAAGCAAGGGTATTTTGAAGGAATATATCGGCATAGCCGCCAAGACTTACAACACCCTCTTGAATTCTCGCTCCGCCCGAATCGTTAAGTCCGATAACGGGAATCCCGTTTTTTTGAGCAATTCCCAATATTTTAATAATTTTCTCGGAATGAGTTTCCGAAAGAGAGCCGCCGAATACGGTAAAATCCTGGCTGTAAACAGCAACCGTTCTGCCGTCTATCCGTGCAAGTCCGGTTACGACTCCGTCACCCGGAAATTGCTGTTTGTTGAGTCCGAATGCGCGAGCCCGGTGTTTAACGAACATATCAATTTCTTCAAAGGATCCTTCGTCCACCAAAAGTTCTATTCTTTCGCGTGCGGTAAGTTTGCCTTTATCGTGCTGTTTTTTTATTCTTTCTTTTCCTCCGCCTAATTTGGCTTCGGCTTTTTTCTTCCTCAGTTCTTCAATTTTCTTATCCATTTATTACCTTATTGTTTAAGATTAGATGATGAAGTTATCATCGTTTTCCAAAAACAATTTCAAAATTTTTTCTTTTAATTTAATTTGTCTGTCGTTCCTATTTTCATCGCTCATCTTTTGCCATTCTTCTTTTAGATTGATTGTAGTGATAACTTCAGGTTCCGTTCCTTTCAATAAAATCATATTATCGGATAAATAAATTGCTTCATTCAAATCGTTAGTCGCCAGCAAAATAGAAAGATTATAGTGTGAAGCTATTTTTTTAAGCAAATCATATATTTCAAATTTCGTTTCACCATCCATTTTAGAAAACGGTTTATCGATAAGAACCAACGACGGCTGCAGAGATAAAACTCTTGCCAAAGAGATACGAAATCTGAACCCTAAACTTCGGTTATCCGGAAAATGATTTTCGTAACCGGTTAGTCCTACCGAATCAATTATTCCCTGAATTTTTACGCCCGTAGTTCCATCGGACAAATTCGAATTATCCAGCACAAACTTTATATTTTCTTCAACATTCAACCAAGGAAAGGAAGATGCTTTTGAAGGTATGTAAATTATATTTTTATTTTGCAAAGTATGCTGAATATCCCCCTCATAATTTTCTTCCACTTCCGATATAATTTTAAGAAGAAGCGAAGCCGCATTGTCTTTGCAGATAATTGTGTTGATTGTTCCGGGTTCTATAGGTACTTCAAGATTAAAGTCTGTAAATTTTATTCCGGTTGAGGAATAATTTAAATTTTTAATTTGCAGTATATTTTTTGTTTCGTTCATCGTAATTATTCCCAATGCACCACTCTGTTGAAGATAAATTTGATAATGTAATAACCTAAAGATATTAAGATAAAAACAGTAAGAGTAACAACGAACAACGCAGGCATATCTTTAAATCTAATAGAGTTAAAGATTATTGTACCGAATCCCCATTGGTTTTGAATAAATTCATACGTCAGCATAACCGTCCATAAAACAAAATGCAGTTTCAGGTAGGAGACTTCCAAGTTCGGCAACAATTGTTTAAAAAGTATCTCACCTTTTATTTTGTCATCTCTAATTTTTAATGATTTAGCAGCTAATATATATTCTTTCCCGACAGTTGTATTTAACAAAATCACACTTCCGGCAAAATATACCGTACCGACAATTAATAGGAAAATATATTCGGTGTACATCGAATCGGGGAACCAAAATATTATAAACGAGCTTAATATTACAACAGGTACAAAATATTTCAAATTGTTTACGGCTGTTATCAGTTCGGTAAATAAATTATTAATTAAAATAAATTTTCTGAATACATATACAATAAAAATTGAAAGCACCAGTGCAAAAGTTATTGCGCCGAATGAGAAGAGAATGTTGGGTAGAAAATTATATATATTCCAAATATCATTTAAGGCACCAAAAACAGATGAAGGCTTGGGGAGAATACCGTTTGCCGTAAGGACAAATTCAAATAAAACAAACCAAATTAACAGAAATGAAAAAAATAATTTGAAAGGTTTTTGAAAAAAAATATTTTGCTTTGTCATTGTCTAAAAAGAGATAGTGAATAACAGATATAAATTTATCATTGAAATATATTGATATGGCAAGCGTTATTCAAATTGAACCGGCATAAACAA
>CAZAOG010000152.1:0-6010 GCA_964486645.1 uncultured Ignavibacteriaceae bacterium
CGGATTAAAAATTTACAGCAATTAAGAGCCAAAATTAAAATTACCCAAAAACAACGCGTTACGAATAAATCAAAAAATATTTTTACGGTTATTTGAATGAATAAAAACCAGTAAACTGGTTCTATTTATGCTTGTTTTGTTGTTAGCCCACGACTTAAGTCGTGGGATAATAAGAACTTACGAGTATCGTTAACCGTTTCAACGGTTTAAGAATTGAAATTATTTTGCCCCCGAATCGCTGAAAATTTATCGATAAATTAGTTAATATTAACCCCGATTCACTTAGTCTCATTTCAGTACACTGCTGTCTCTAATCTCTCAAAATGACCTTTAATCTTAAAATATTTACCGTTAATCGATTTAATAATATGCTGTTTTTTGCAATAATTCAAACCTTTTGATTAGATAATAATTCCACGTACAATTTGGCATGGTTGTTGATTTTTCATTTTCAAATATTAAATAAATACCGGAAAAACAATGACGAAAGAAAAGGTAATTTGCAAAACAGTAATTGTTGATAACGATGAAAAATCAAGAAGATTACTTATAAAACTTTTAAGAAAACATAATCAGGTTAAAATTGTAGGTGAAGCAGACAGCGTGGATTCTGCATTGAAAGTTATAAAAGAAACCGAACCTGACAGCATTTTTCTGGATGTAAAGTTAAAGAATGAAACGGGGTTTGAGCTGTTGGATCAAATCTCCACGGACCTTAAAGTAATTTTTGTTACGGCTAATTCAGAATTTGCTTTACAGGCGTTTGAAGTAAATGCTTTGGATTTTGTTAAAAAGCCGATTGAAAAAGAAAAACTGGGACGTGCCGTTAACAGATTGATTGATGATCTGGCATTAAGCAGCGAAGAACTATTGAAAACATTTGAAGAAAAAAATAAAAGCTACGAAGAAGGGAATTTGAATTTTAAAAATGATACCATGAAAGATGAATTGAATAAAGATCAGCAAAGATCGGATAAGTTAGCCTACGACGACAGACTGTTTTTAACCAAAAACGGGTCTTCAAAATTCATAAAAGTTAATACAATACTCAGCATTACGGCAAACAAGGACTATTCATACATAAATTCTCTTGACGAGAAAAAAATAATTATTCTTAGAACTATGAAAGAATGGGAAAAACGACTTCCCGAAAAATATTTTGCCAGAATTCACAGATCGACAATTGTAAATTTAGAGTATATAGAAAAGGTGGAAAAATGGTTTAATTACTCCTACCACGTGTACTTAAAAGGTGTTGAAAAGCCATTTCAAATGAGCAGAAGATATGCATCTAAGTTAAAAGAAAAATTCAAATAACATTCCTTCTTTTCAGTGTAAGTAATTTCACTTTGAAATCATTCGATTTATTACTTATCTTTTTAAAAGATAGGTGATGGATTATTTATGTTTAAACACATCTTTATAATATTTCCTTTTAATGGGAATTTTGTTCATCCGGAAATTTCAATATTTTTTCTCGTGTTCATCAACCTTGTTGTTTTTTCATTATCGGGCTGCGGTATAAATAACACGGATATTGCTTTTCAATCCGATATTTTTCCGGGAGAATCGAAAAGTTTCGGGTCGGGTGTTGTAACCTCAATTATTGAATCCGATGAAAACGATACCCCGTTAGCCGTGGGTGTTGTGTTCACTTCTGCGGCGTTGACCAATTCGGATACTGCAAACTCATCTGTTAAACTTAGAATGCCGCAGACGGTAGCTTCAACCCAATTTGATCATATTGAAGTTGAATGGAAACCCGGCGGTCAATCCCCCGCAGGTATTTACGATGTTCCCCGTTTCAGCTTTTTGTTTTTTATTATTTCCGAAGCAGAGCGGAATAAAATTTCAGGCGTCGGCATAGATTCCGTTAAAATGTATCTGCAGCCGGACCCCAAATTTATTCCCGAAGATTATAAATTACTTCCCCTGAGCGGCTCGGCTAAAAAAGGAACAATGTTTTACGATTCAACAGCCAAAGAATTTAACGGCGGAATATTTGACAAGACACTAATATATCGTTATTATAACGGCAAGTTGATTGCGTTGGAAATTATGATTGCAAAAAGTTTTTTCGAAACCCATCGGACTTTTATCGGTAATGTAAAACAGCCCGAAAAATTTCAATTACCGGGATTTTATCCGTTAAAATATAATATAAAATTTACGGGCAGTCAGAATAAGTTTACGGTTTCGCTAATAAATTTGAAAAGGCATTAAATGAAAAAGTTTCCGAAAAAATTTCTTGCAGCCGTCTTAATCGGTTTGTTTATTGTATCATTCACCGCCGGTTCAAACGGAGGCAAAAACAATGGCAGTAAAGGGATCGTCCTTCCGCCGGGTTTTCAAATATCCGTTTTCTCCGATAATTTAAAAGGTGCCCGTTCAATGGCTTTAAGCCCGAACGGCGTTTTGTTTGTAGGAACAAGGGGTGAAGGAAAAGTTTACGCCGTTGTGGATACAAATAAGGACTTTAAAGCCGATAAAGTTTACACAATTGCCGAAAACTTAAGAATGCCCAACGGCGTGGCATTTAAAAACGGCGCTTTGTTCGTTGCGGAAGTAAGCAGAATATTGAGATTTGACGACATTGAAAATAAATTAAATAATCCTCCTTCGCCAGTGGTTGTGTACGATAAATACCCTGAAGACCTTCATCATGGCTGGAAGTTTATCCGTTTCGGGCCCGACGGAAAACTTTACGTACCGGTCGGTGCACCGTGTAATATTTGTTTAAGTAAAAATAAAATTTACGGAACAATTACCAGAATGGACATCGACGGAAGCAACTTTGAAATTTTTGCGAGCGGTATACGTAATTCCGTGGGGTTTGATTGGAATCCGCTTACAAATGTTTTGTGGTTTACGGATAACGGAAGAGATATGCTCGGCGACAATATTCCTCCGGATGAATTAAACCGTGCACCCGTAAAGGGACTTCATTTCGGATATCCTTTTTTTCACGGTAACGGTATTCCCGACCCTGAATTCGGAAAAGGAAAAAACCCGGCCGATTTTGTCCCGCCGGTGCAGGAACTCGGACCTCACGTTGCTTCTTTGGGAATGAGATTTTACACAGGCAATATGTTCCCGCAAGAATATAAAAACCAAATATTTATTGCCGAGCACGGAAGCTGGAACCGAAGCGAAAAAATAGGATACAGAATAACTATTGTTAAATTAAAGGATAACAAACCCGTAAGCTATAAACCGTTTGCAACAGGATGGCTTAAAGGTAATACGGTAAGC
Source organism: uncultured Ignavibacteriaceae bacterium (assembly GCA_964486645.1). GTDB lineage: Bacteria > Bacteroidota > Ignavibacteria > Ignavibacteriales > Ignavibacteriaceae. Next base: position 3,253 of record CAZAOG010000152.1, read on the forward strand.
GGCAGGCCTGTTGATCTGCAGATTATGCCGGACGGTTCGATGCTAATTTCGGATGATTATGCGGGAGTGATTTACAGGATAAGTTATAACTGGGAAAGAGGAAATTAAAAACCCTCTAAGATTTTTAAAATCCTGAGGGTTAAATATTTTATAATTTCTCTGTTCAATAAAAAATATAATTCTACTTTCCGTGCCAAATAACTGTTTTTTGTGGGAAACCTGTCAGCGGTATTTCTATTATAAATGCCTCGGTGCCGTCTGTCCATACTCCAGTATATAATGTCCTTGTATCTTTGCTTAATTTTGGAGCTATGTTTTGCCAGTCCTTCCCGTTATAATGATATGCAAGTCCTAAATCACCAACTACAAATATATTATTATCATCTGTCCCTCCTATATTTCTAACACTACCTGATATAAATATCTTTGTCCAAGTATTTCCATCATATTTAAAAACACCCGTACTGCCTGAGTATAAATTACCAGTATTACTTTTCCAAAAGTTTGTTCCAAACTTGAAACCATTTAATCTTAAAACAGAATCAACAATTACCATATGTAAATTAGAATATTTTAAAAAATACTGTGTGAATTGTCCATTATTATTATCCGTATACCCCAAGGCATATATATTAGAATTATAAGAGGATATAGCTGTTATTTGAAAAAAACTACCCGAAGGAACTGAAACGGATACAGAATCCCTCGTCCATTTACTACCGTCATAATGGTAAAGTGCATTTTCTCCACCTGCCCAAACGTTATTGCTGCTTGTTCCGTAGATGGTGTTTAACCACCCGCCTGTATCTGGTAAAAGCACTCTTTTCCAATTAGTGCCATCAAAATGTATCATAGCTGATGAGTTATCGCTATTCCGTCCTACAGCATAAATATCATTTGAAGAAAAACCATATATATTTGATAATCCTATAAAACCCGAAACTAAGCCACCATCCAAAGGATTAAGTTTCACATAAGTCCATTTGTTGCCGTCATAATGCCACATAGGTCCTACCCTGTCGGTCCAACCAACAGCATAAACATCTTTCGGCGAACTTCCCCAGATACTTCGCATAAGCGTTTGGGCATTGCCAACTAAATATAATGTATCAGCAGTCCAAGTATAAGTTCTCGGGTCTTTGGGCGGCTGGGGTTGAACGGGACCGGAGTCTTTGTTGCAGCCTTGTGTAATTAGGAATAAGGTTATAAGGATATAGGGGATTTGTTTAATCTTTATTTTGTTTTTAAAAATATTACTCATTTTAATTTCCGTTAATTTTATTCAATGTTTTTTTATAATCAATCTCACCCCATCCTTTATTTACTTAAAATAAATAGTAACGGGGTGAGATAACGTAATTTTAATTTAACGTAACTAACCTACACTTTGTTTCGGTTGATAAACTCTATCGCAGGAGGATCATTTTCTTTACTTTGTGAAAATCTTTAGCATTTATTGTATATAAATAAACACCGCTTGCAAGATTACTTGCATCAAAGTTTACTGAGTAACTGCCTTTTGTTTGTTCCTTATTAACAAGTACTGCTACTTCTCTACCCAAAGTGTCATATACCTTTATACTTACAAACCCGCTTTCTTTTATCTGATATTGTATAACTGTAGAGGGATTAAATGGGTTTGGGTAATTGTTTATTGAGTTTTCTTTTATTTCATTATTGATTACAAGTAATTCATTTTCATTTCCTCTATTTGCTATGGGTGTTATTCTACCTTGCTTACCGAATATACTTAAATAACTTGGGTCTGCATAAGTGGAATCTATTACATAAAAAGCTCTAACATCATAATAAAGTAGATCATCCGTATAACCCGATGTTATTGTATACTGCTGATCAACATAGGTGGTTGTAGAACTATTCACCGTTGCTATTTTTACCGGATTGCCCATAACTCCGTTGTGTTTTACTTTACGCCAAATCTGATAAGCTGCAACATAGGTATTTGGGTTAAGAGTCCAATAAAGTGTAACTTTTTGACCGACAATATCATTAAAATAAAGATTGCGGGTGTTATTGTTTGGTTTACCTTTAAAATAAGCAGTATAAACCCTATTACTGTCCGGTGTAAAAACTCTGCTGCTTGTAGTATTACCGTCAAACCAGTGGTCAAATGTCCAATCCATTCCGCTCGTTGTGTTTGGTACTGCCGTTATGGAAATAGTTTTATATTGTTCAACAGTTGTATAAAAAATAGAATTTTGAGAAACACTGTTTACCGTTATAACACCGCCTGTACTTCCGTCAGAGAATTGATTCTTTACTGTAATATTGTATTCGTTAAGGAAATTAGCTATGTAAGTACCACTAGTTGTATCAATAGAAATATTCCTTAAAGAACTATTATTGTTTGTAGGCCCACTCCAACTATTAAATCTTCTCATAAAAGTACCGGAACCATCCGTAAATATCTGGTCAATTGCCTCAAGTGTGTGCGGAAATGTATTTTCTTCCCAAGTAAAAGTCTTACCGTTCACACCTATACTATCATATTGTGTACCGTCTACTTTTATACTTCCTCCACCAAAACTGTTTTTAACCGTAATTGTATGTTCAATCCAGTTATATACGGTTGTTCCCAAAGAAATTCCTCTATTATCAAACTCTATATTGAAAACATCATTTATAAAAGAAATTAAGAAATCGGCACCTCCAAGTCCTTGGCTAAAACTAGGGATATACAAAGAAGTGAATTTATTTCCCACTCTTAAATAATAACTACCCGGTGCAATGGGTCCGA
>CAZAOG010000153.1:0-5998 GCA_964486645.1 uncultured Ignavibacteriaceae bacterium
TTTATTCGTAACGTGTTGTTTTTGGGTAATTTTAATTTTGGCTCTGAATTGCTGTAAAACCTGAACTATGAGGCAGCAATATAATTTCTGTTTTTAACCCGATAAATCGGTAATTACACCGGATAAATTATTATTAACATACCTCCGAGAGAGAATAAGGAAATAACAAAATTACTCGGCGCTATAAGGTACTTTTACCGTTACGGTAGTGCCTGCACCGATTTTACTTTTAATTTTTACATCTCCGTTAAGCGGAATTAATCTTTCTTTCATTCCCAATAACCCGAAACAGCCCGATTTAATATGCCGGGGATCAAATCCTACACCGCTGTCCTTTATAATAATAGTTAATTCTTTTTCCTTGGTTTTTATTTGTACATTCGCAACTTTTGATTTAGAATGCTTAATTATGTTTGTAAGTGATTCCTGTACAATTCTGTATAAAGGCAGACTTTTATCAAAATCTAAATAAATATATTTAACATCCGATCTGAAATAAGTTTTTAATTGTTTATTTTTGTTTATTTTTAAAAGCATTTCTTTAATCGAATCAATAAAGCCTAAAGTCTGCAACATTTCCGGACGTAGTTGTGTTACCAATTTTTTTGTAGCAGTTAATCCTTCTTGAACTAAATGAGTTATTTCTTTTATTTCATTCCCATTTTCTTTTGAAGTTTTTTCAAGAAGTTTCAAATCAATCTTTGCAGCTGTTAGTATCTGACCCAGTTCGTCGTGCAACTCTCTTGCAAGCAGTTTTCTTTCTTCTTCTCTAACCGACTGTAAATGTAAAGCAAGTTCTCTTAGTTGTCTTTGGTTTTCGAGTATCTCTTCTTCATATTTTTTTCTGTCTCCGATATCTCTTACAAACGCTCCAATGTATTTTTTGCCTTCAAAAACCATAAGAGATAAACTGGCTTCCACATCTACATATTCACCGTTCTTGTTTAAATGGACAGTCTCAAAGCGATCTTGTCCTCTTCTCATAAAATTTCTAATTTTTTGATTAATTTCATCAGGTGAAAGATATCCGTATATCTGTTTTATATTCATTCCCAACAATTCTTCTCTTGTATATTTCATCATCTTACAATAAGAATTGTTTACGTCGCATATTTTACCGTCAGTATCCGTAAGAATAAAGCCGTCTAATGCTGTAGCCAATATTTTTTCATTCTTTATGTATTGTTCCGTTAATTTTACTTCAGTTAGTTTCCTGTTAGTAATATCAAAAGTAGTACCCAAAATAGCGGGTCTTCCCATAAATTTTATTCTTGTTGCCGAAAAGTCCAACCATTTTTCCTTGCCTTGTTTTGTTATAATTTTGAATTCATATCTTTGAGGTACCTTTTTACCATTTAGTCTTGCAAAACCTCGTTCCTTTATCAATTGTTTGTAATCGGGGTGAACAAAATCCCAGAACTTCATATTTTTTACATCTTCCGAAGAGAAACCCGATATTTCCTTAAATGCCGGATTTACGTAAACTAATTGTTCTCCACTTACTATAAAAATTCCGCTGTTTGCAGATTCCGTTAGACTTCTAAATTTTTCTTCGCTTTCTTTAAGAGATATTTCTATTAGTTTCCTTTTTGTAATATCAAAGCCGGTTCCTAAAATAGCAGGTTTGCCTTTATACTTTATTAAAGTTGCGGAAAAATCAATCCAAAGTTCTTTCCCTTGTTTTGTGACTAATTTAAATTCATATTTTTTTGTTACATTCTTACCTATCTGTCTTAAGAGAGCACGCTGTTTTATTACTTCTTTAAAATCAGGGTGAACAATATCCCAAAAATTTAAGTTTGTCAATTCTTCAAATTTATAGCCTGTCATTTTTCTTATAGCTCGATTTACATATATAAACCTTTCACCCTGTATTATAAAAATGCCGCTGTTTGTGTTTTCAGTTAGACTTCTAAATTTTTCTTCGCTTTCTATCAGAGTTTTTTCGTATAACTTTTGTTCAGTAATATCTTCGCCCACTGAAAGAACGCCCACACTACCGTCCGGAAATTTAAAACTTCTCTCGTGTAACCGAACAATCCTTTCGGTTCCGTCTTTTCTCACATTTACTACTTCGTGGTCAAGTATTTCTCCTTTAATAATTCTATTAAAATGTTTTTTTACTTCGGCTTTTCTTTTGGGTTTTGTTAAAAATCCTATATCTTTACCCAATAATTCTTCTTTTGAATATCCCGTACTTTTACAAAAAGCCTCATTCAAATCATAAATTTTCATTTTAGAATCTACAATAACAATTCCGGTGGAGGATAAACTAAACAGGTCTCTATAATGTTTTTCTCTTTCTTTAATTTCCCGTTCGGCTTGTTTTTGAATTGTGATATCTTCTGCAAAACCCGTTATTCCTATTATTTTACCTTTTTCGTCTTTAAGCGGAACTCTTGATGTTCTAACTATTAAATGCTTTCCTTTAAAAGTAAATTCATCTTCTGAAATAATATTTTTCTTTAATTTTATTACGGCTTTATCATATTTAATAACCTTCTTTGAATTCTCTTTCCCAAGTAGATTGTAGTCGTTTTTGCCTACAAGTTCTTCCGGGGTCTTACCAAAAATATCAGAAAAAGCTTTGTTGACTTCTATTAAATTTCCTTTTAGGTCTTTTGTAAATATCGCTTGGTCGGATGCATCAAGAATTGAGCGAAGTCTGTTTTTAGTTCTAATTAACTGAATCTCTTTTTGTTTACGCTCCGTTATATCAATTAAAGTACCGATAACGGCAGGTTTGTTATTATAAACAGCACTTGCCCCGTATACTTCAACATCAATTACGGTTTTATCCTTTCTCAATCCTTTAAATGAATAATGTATAGACTTAGCTTTGCCCTTAATCCTTTTACGGACATTTTCCGAAACAATTTTTCTGTCTTGAGGTACTACAAGGTCACTTACTTTCAGTTTATCAATTATTTCGTTTTGTTTATAGCCGAATACCTCCGCTAATTTAGGATTCACATACGGAAATTTTCCGTCCTGTATTATATAAACTCCTACCAACGATTTTTCTACCAAACGTCTAAATTTGTTTTCTTCGTCCCTTAATTTATTTTGAGTGATTATTCTATCGGTTACGTCTAAAAGAAGTCCTTGAAAACTAATTATATTCCCGTTTTCATCACGATTAATAAAAGTGCGGTCTTCAACATATTTTATTTCTTTCTTTTTTGTAATTATCCTATACGGCTTATGTTCAAAATAATTTACGGATTTGTCTTTTGAAAAAGTTTTTGCTTCGTTTGATATTCTTTTTAAGTCTTCCGGGTGGACAAGGAAATAGTACGAAGGTGCTTTGCCTTCTAAGAATTCTTGCGCCGAATACCCAAATAGATTCTTTACATTTTCCGACACAAATTCTACGGGCCAGCCTTTTTCATTCTTCCAAACAAAAGCCACGACAGGGCTTGAATTAATAATTTGCTCGGCTGTTTTTGACTTTTTGTCAGCTAAAACTCTATCCGTAATATCAACTATAATTCCATCGTATGAAATAACTTCGCCCGAACCGGATCTACGTATTGTAGTACGGTCTTCAACCCATTTAATTTTTTTATCTTTGGTTATTACTCTGTATGGTTTATGTGTATAATTTTTAACCTCTTTAAAAGAGCAGTAATATCTTGCCTCATCTTTCACTCTCCCTAAATCTTTTCTATAAACTATCTCTTTGTAGGATATTTTCCCCGATAAAAAATCACTTGCAGAATAACCAAGAACAGACTTGATATTTTCAGAAACAAAAATTTCGCGTGCTGCAGGTTTAGCGGCCCAAGAAATTGCAACAGCGGTACTTGCATTTATAATTTTTTGATATTTTTTTTGCTTTGATATATCTACTATCGTGACAATTGCCGAGGCATTTATGTGTATCTTATTTTTTTTAAGTTTTAATTTACATTGTATTATAACATCCAATACATCACCGCTTAAAGTTTTTAATTCACTTTCGTCTTCAAAAAATCTTTTATTATTGTAAATGGCTATTATTTCTTCCTTAAAAGTTTCATAAGATTTCTCGGTAAATGTATTATCAATAAATGTTAATAGATCTTTTTTGTTTTTTGCTTTATGAAGTAAAACCGCTGCCTGGTTTACATCTACTACAACAATTTTTTCTGCACATTCCTTAACTACTTCAGGTCTCCTATCTAAATATGTCCTTATATTTTTAATTCTTCTTTTTTTTAATAACTGCAGATAAGCATATAGTTCCGTGAAATCTTCTATCCAGGTCGGCGTAGGAGAATTGTCAAAGCTGTATTTGTAAAGTGAACCTACAGAGTTATTTTTTATACCGGACATAGTTTTATAAAATTATTGTTTTATATATATAAGAAAAACAGAAATAAATATAAAGATTAAATTTCCGGAAAGAGAAATGATTTTTATTCTTTATAAAGGAAATATTATTGAAAAAGCTTCTAACCAACGCCGCTAATAAAAGGGGCGTTGGTTATTCAGATGTAATTTTGTACGTGGTTTTATCTTTTGTATCTTCCAGAATGATGCCCAAAGACTTTAATTCATCCCTTATTTTATCGGCAAGTGCATAATTTTTTTCTGATTTGGCACTTTGTCTAATTTTAATTAAAAGTTCTATCAATTCTTTTTCCTTTGTCGCCATATCACTCTCTTCTTTTTGTGAGAAATCCATAATTCCCAAAACTCCTTCGGCGGTTTTAGTTAAAAATTCTTTAACCGCTTTATAAAAATCTGCGTTCAGTTTCGGATTTTTGTTTATAACTTTATTCGTTTCTTTTACAAAATCAAATATTACTGCAACGGCTTGTGGTGAGTTAAAGTTATCATCCATTGCAGCAGCAAATCCGGATTCAAATTTGTTAAAATCAAACTCAGGTTTAACTCCGTCAACGTTTGAAGCGTTAATCTCATTTTCAATTTTCCCCTGTAGATTTGTAAGTTTTTCCAATCCTTTTTGTGCGGATGCCAACAGTTCTTCGTTAAAGTTTAATGGTCCTGAATAATGTGCCTGCGCAAAGAACAGTCTTATTGCCTCAGCGGAATAATTCTTTAATATGTCTCTTGCAGTAAAAAAGTTGCCGAGGGATTTTGACATTTTCTGATTGTCGATATTCAAAAAGCCGAAGTGCAGCCAGTAATTTACAAAGTGCTGTCCGTTTGCGGCTTCGCTTTGTGCAATTTCATTTTCGTGATGCGGAAAAATAAGGTCGCTGCCGCCCGCGTGAATATCAAAGGTATTTCCCAAATGTGTACAGCTCATCGCCGAGCATTCAACGTGCCAGCCCGGTCTGCCTTTGCCCCACGGACTTTCCCAATACGGCTCGCCTTCTTTTGCTTTCTTCCAGAGAGAAAAATCGAGTGGATTTTTCTTTTCTTCGTTTATCTCAATCCTTGAACCCGATTCTAAATCCTCCGTGTTTTTTCCGCTAAGTTTTCCGTAACCGTTAAATTTAGACACATCGTAAAATACATTTCCGTCAATGTTGTATGCAAAACCTTTTTCCTCCAAATCTTTAATTAATTTAATAATGTTTTCCATATGTTCGGTAGCTCGGGGATAAACATCGGCTTTTTTTATTTTTAATTTTGCGGCGTCTTCTAAAAAATAATTAGCATATTCGTTTCCTACATCTTTAAAAGATTTTTTGCCTTCAATGGATTTACGGATGATTTTATCATCTACGTCCGTAATGTTCATAACATATTTTACTTTATAACCGCTGTATTCAAGGTATCTTCTAATTATGTCAGCCATAATAAATGAACGTGAGTTGCCGATGTGGAAGTAATCGTATACCGTGGGACCGCAAACATACATTTTTACGTTAGGCGGATTTATCGGTTTAAATTCTTCTTTCTTTTTTGTCAGTGTGTTGTATATCCGAATCATGCTGTAATTTTAGATTAATAATATTTTAAAGACAAAGATAATTCAGTCTGTGTTAAAAAGGTAGTTTTCAATTATTTTAAAAATCCTGTTTCTCGAAGAATCCTGGTTTTT
>CAZAOG010000154.1:0-5891 GCA_964486645.1 uncultured Ignavibacteriaceae bacterium
TTTATTCCTAACGTGTTGTTTTTGGGTAATTTTAATTTTGGCTCTGAATTGCTGTAGAATCATAAAGAAATTGAATCATCGGTTAAAATTGGTTAAATTTATTTTATAATTTTGATGAAATTTATGATGAAAATTCAAATTATATTACCCCATAATTTTATAACTTCACACAGAAGTTATTTGGTTTCAAAATTTGAAAATGTATTTTAATCGTTTTCTTCTCCCCCATTTTTTTATTATACATAATTTAATTAAACTAAATTTTTTGAATTTGGAGTACTTCAATGGAAAATAATACAATTACACACGAATCAATTACAGACCATACTAAATACAACGTTAATCCGGAGGATGTTCATTCGGTTATCGGTAAATACATGCTGGCTGACGGATTTGATATCGTCCTTGATTTGGAAAATAGCAAAGGTGCAAGGATAATAGATATAAAAACCGGTGACGAATATTTGGACCTCTTCACATTTTTTGCTTCTAATGCGGTCGGATTAAACCACCCGAAAATTAATAATCCCGAATTCCGTGAAAAATTAGCCGACGCTTCCGTTAACAAACCTTCTAATTCCGATATTTACACGAAACAGATGGCAAGTTTTGTGAACGCATTTGCTCATATTGCCAAACCGGAATATATGAAGCATTTATTCTTCGTTTCCGGCGGTGCTTTAGCCGTTGAGAACGGATTAAAAGTAGCATTTGACTGGAAAGTTCAGAAAAATTTTGAAAAAGGTATAACGGAAGAAAAAGGCTTCAAAGTAATTCATTTCAAAGAAGCTTTCCACGGCAGAACCGGTTACACAATGTCGCTGACAAACACGGACCCGACAAAAGTTAAATATTACCCCAAATTTGATTGGCCGAGAATTACAAATCCGAAGGCGATTTTTCCGATAGAAGATAATTTAGAGCGGATTATTACTGCCGAAGAGAAAGCAATTTCGGAGATAAATGAAGCAATTAAAAATAATCCCGATGATATTGCGGTAATAATTCTCGAACCGATCCAAGGTGAAGGCGGCGATAACCTTTTCAGAAAAGAATTTTTCTTGAAGCTTCGCGAAATTGCAGATGAAAACGAAATTATGCTGATGTTTGACGAAGTTCAATGCGGGTTTGGTTTAACGGGAAAATTCTGGGCATCGGACCATTATGTACAACCGGATATAATATCTTTCGGAAAAAAAGCACAAGTTTGCGGAATTATGGTCTCGGACAGGGTTGACGAAGTGGAAAATAACTGTTTCAAAGTTTCAAGCAGAATAAATTCTACCTGGGGCGGAAATCTTACGGATATGGTCAGATCACAAAGAATACTTGAAATTATTGAAGAGGAGAATCTTGTTGAAAACGCAAGGGTTCAAGGCGAATATTTATTGAAAAGTTTGGAGAATATTCAGAATGAATTTCCGACTTTAATTTCTAACGCCAGAGGTTTGGGACTTATGTGCGCTTTCGATTTACCCGACGGTACAATCCGTGACAATTTCAGAGCCGCCTGCCAAAAAGAAAAAGTTCTTCTTCTTGGCTGCGGGAATAAGTCAATAAGATTCAGACCGCCGCTTAATATTACTAAAGATGAATTGGACGAAGGGCTGAAAATAATAAGGTCAATCTTGGGTTCATTATAATTTTTTATAGTCTTCGGAAACCCAATTTCTTTAAGAAATTGGGTTTCTTTAAATTCTATTTCGGTCTAACATTTATAACTTAAATACACCTTGGTTGAAATGAGCGGAAAACTATATATCGTCAGCACACCGATTGGTAATTTGAAAGATATTACTTTAAGAGCTTTGGATACTTTGAGTGAAGTTGATTTTATTGCCTGCGAAGATACAAGATTAACGAATAATTTACTGAAGCATTACGAAATCAAAAAAGAACTTATTTCTTTAAATGCCGTAAATGAAACCAAAAAATCCCCCTTCGTTTGTAAAAGAATTATTAATGGAGAAAATTGCGCATTAGTTTCCGATGCCGGTACACCCTCCGTTTCCGATCCCGGCGTAAGACTTGTCTCTTTGGCTATTAAAAAAAACATTGAAGTTATACCGATACCGGGGACAACTGCTTTAGTTACGGGACTTTCAATCAGCGGACTTCCAACAGATGCTTTTGTGTTCGAGGGTTTCCTACCCCAAAAGAAAGGCAGACAGAAGAAACTAAAACTACTTGCCGACGAAGAAAGAACGATTGTACTTTATGAATCCACTTACAGAATTGAAAAATTGTTAATAGAATTAAATGAATATATGCCGGAAAGATTTCTTGCGGTCTGCAGAGAACTTACAAAAAAGTTTGAAGAAGTATGGAGGGGAAAACCGGCAGAGATTTTAGACAGTTTAAATACAAAAGTAACAAAGGGCGAGTTTGTTGTTGTTATTTCCGCTAAGGGATGGCGGGAAATTTAACTTGAATTTGAAAAACCTGTTAAAAATTCCCGATATCCGTAATTTCAAAATTCCCTGTACTTCAAAAATTATCTTATTTTTTAGTTCCCCATTTTATTTGAAAAAGATATCGGGAATCTTATACTTAATTCATCGGAAGTAAAATATTAACAAGTCTTTTTGTTTTACTTTTATTAAATTATTTTAATAATTAATAAATTTTTACTGAAATGTCATTCCCTTTTTTCATCGCAAAGAAATATATTTTAGCTCACAAAGAATCCGGATTCATTTCATTTATTTCAATTATTACCGTATTGGGAATTGCTTTGGGAGTAGCAACTTTAATTATTGCTTTAAGTATTCTAAAAGGATTTGAACAGACAATTACCAAAAAGGTAATGGATTTTGACTCTCACATTCAAATTACATCATACGGCGCTGCAATTCCGGAATACAAAAAAGAATTGGAAAAAATTAAAAAATTAATCGGTGCAAAGTACAGCTCGATAAATCCGTTCTTATCCCAATTGGCAATAATCAGTAAAAAGAAAAGAAAAGAAGGAATAAACGTAAAAGGGATAAATCTAAATGATAATTGGAACGCTATTAAAAATGACGTTATCCAAGGAACATTCCTTTTGGAAGAAGGTAATAATCAATTAATCCTCGGAAAAAAATTAGCGGATAAATTGCGCGTTAAAATAAAAGATAAAGTAACGTTATTTGCGTTAAGCAACGATAAACTTCCATCACCGGAAAATCCGCCCAACATAGAAAAATTCAATATCGTAGGAATCTACGAAAGCGGTATATCCGCCTATGATGATATAAATGTTTATATCCCTTTGAAAGACGCTCAGGAATTGTTCGGCATGAGTGGAGAGATTTCCGGAATTGATTTAAAACTAAAAAATGTTTCGGAAATAGATACGCTTACAAATATCCTTAATAAAAAACTCCGCTACCCCAACAGAGTACGCTCGATTTATCAAACCCATAGAAATATTTTTACGTGGATTGAACTGCAAAAAAAACCCATCCCTATTGTTTTGGCTCTGATTATAATTGTTGCTGTTTTTAATATTATTGGTACTTTACTCATTTTGGTTTTGGAAAAGACGGCTTCTCTCGGTGTACTTCGCTCTATAGGCGCTGACAGAAAACAAATTATTAAAATATTTTTGTATAACGGATCAATATTGGCTGTCATCGGAATTCTAATCGGCAATATTTTGGCATTTGGATTAGCTTATATACAGCTTCAATACAATTTAATTTCAATCCCATCATCCGTCTATTTGATGTCTTCGATTCCCATTAAATTATCGCCTTGGATATTTCTCGGAGTATCGGCAATTACTTTGCTGCTTTGCATTGCATCTTCCATTATACCGAGTTATATAGCCTCTAAACTTGATCCGATAAAAACATTGAGATTCAACTGATGAACTTTGAAAGATTTATATCCAAGAGATACGTAATCTCAAAAAATAAATTGAATTTTATTTCAATAATTTCCATCCTTTCAACTTTAGGGATAACGATAGGCGTCGCGGCACTAATAGTAGTAATCTCCGTCTTTAACGGATTCAGTTCGCTTGTAACTTCTTACCTAATTAGTTTCGATCCTCACATTCAGGTTAGAATTATATCCGACGATTTTCAAAATAGCGTGACCAAATTGGAGGGTGAAATAAAACAAATAAACGGTTTGGTCGGCTACACTCCGTTTGTCAGCGGTAAAGTTCTTGCTTACCACGACGGTCTTACGCAGGTTGTAAATCTAAAGGGCATAAATGTTAAGAACAAAGAAAATGTTTACAAGATAAAATCAAAGATATTTTTCGGCGAATATAATTTTAATAAAAGCAATACGTTTCCGTCTGTAATTCTCGGGCTGCCGCTTTCGGACAAGCTGCAGACAATAGTGGGCGACACAATTTCTCTAATTTCTCCTTCGGGAATTGAAAAATCAATAATTAATTATTCTATGCCCATAACCAAAAAATTTATTGTAGCCGGAATTTTTAACTCGAATAACAACAAATATGATGCAGGGTTTATTTTCAGCGAAATTAAATCGGCTCAAAATCTTTTGGGAACTAAAAATACTTACGACGGATATGATATTATGCTTAACGATATTTCGGATGCTTTTGACATAAAAGACAAATTGATTTCTTCCCTTGGTGTTCAAAATTTCAGAATTAATACTTGGTACGATTTTCACAAAGATTTATATACCGTTATGCAAATGGAAAAACTTGTTGCCTATTTAATTCTATCCTTAATAATTGCAGTTGCTACTTTTAATATTTTGGGTTCGCTTACAATGTCTGTAATTCAAAAGAAAAGGGATATAGGGATTTTACGTTCCATGGGCACCACTGAAAAATCGATTAAACGTATTTTTATGTATGAAGGATTGCTGATAGGAATAATAGGAACGTTTGCAGGCTTGGCGTTGGGATACATTGTCAGTCTTCTGCAAATTTATTATAAAATTTATCCCTTAGACCCTACTCAGTATAAAATTGATGCTTTGCCGCTGCAGTTAAGGATATCCGATTTTATCATTATCACATTGATTTCATTGCTTCTTTCTTATTTCGCCTCATATTTTCCGGCAAAGAGAGCCGCAAAAGTTAATCCGTTAAAAGCAATTAAATGGGAATAAAATTTTACTGAAAGAAATATTTTTATGAAAAACACAACCGAAATAAAAGCCGTAAATATTTCCAAGTCTTACTATAATGCCAAAAACGTAAAACTTGATGTACTTAAATCAATTTCTTTAGAGATTGAGACAAACAAGATAACCGTAATAGTCGGAGCATCCGGAGCGGGCAAAAGCACGTTGCTGCACATCTTGGCGGGTTTGGATACTCCCGATGAGGGAGAAGTACTATACGACGAAAAAAATATTTTTGAATTTGACGAGAAAAAACTTTCCGGTTTTAGAAATAAAAACATAGGACTTGTTTTCCAATTCCATCATTTGCTGCCCGAATTTACTGCGGAAGAGAATGTTTTTATACCTCAATTAATAAAAGGTACATCGCTAAACAAGGCAAAAGAAAAGGCAGGCCAATTACTTGAGTTGGTCGGTTTAAGCAATAGAGCAACGCATAAACCGGCGGAACTTTCCGGCGGCGAGCAGCAGCGTATTGCCATAGCCCGTGCTTTGGCAAACGATCCTCAAATAATTTTTGCAGATGAACCTACCGGCAATTTAGACACGGCTAACAGCAACGCGATACATAATATTATTTTGGATTTACGTGACAAATATAAAAAGACGTTGGTGATGGTAACACACAACCGCGATTTGGTCAATCTTGCCGATAACGTCTTTGAAATGAAAGACGGAATATTGGTGTAACGGAAATCAGCAATTCAGAACCAAAATTAAAATTACCCAAAAACAACACGTTACGAATAAAACAAAAAATATTTTTACGTTTATTTGAATGAATAAAAACC
>CAZAOG010000155.1:0-5873 GCA_964486645.1 uncultured Ignavibacteriaceae bacterium
TATTCATTATACGGACAGTATAACTTTAACATTACAAACGATTTATCCGTAACTTCAATTGTCGGTACACAATTTTTCAATCGTCAAGTTTCAAGCAGCTTTTTAGGCGTTCAGAATTTTGCGACTGAATTGATAACCGATATAGGCGCAGGTTCGGACGTACAATTTTACGGCGAATCGTTCTTAAACAGTCGTGAAGCCGGTATTTATACAACACATTCTTTTAATTACCAAGACAGATATTTCTTAACTCTCGGTATAAGAAGAGATTATGCAAGCGCTATCGGTACCGAATCTCCGAGTATTTACTATCCCAAAGCAAGCTTTGCTGTAAGATTAGATAAATTGGATTTTGTACCTAAATTCTTCAACTTGCTCAAATTAAGAACTGCATACGGAGAGAGTGGACAGTTACCAAGACTTACCGACCCAATCCCGTTATTATGGTCATCAACAGTGGGCGGCTACGGTCCCGGTGCAATTATAAATGCAATCGGTAATAGTAAAATTAAACCTGAAAGAATTAAAGAATTTGAGATTGGCGTAGATGCAGAATTCTTGGATATTTTTTCTTTGGAATTTACTTATTACAAACAAAATGCCAATAATTCAATTGTTGGTTTGAATAATCCTCCGTCAACGGGTTTAACCGCTACATCCGTACCTTTCAATATTGGTTCAATGAAGGCAAGCGGTTTTGAATCTTCATTACAGGCAAACCTTTTCAGAAATTCAAATTATGAAGTTAATTTGGGTTTAATCTGGAATTACCAAACAAATGAAGTAACTGATTTAGGCGGCGCGCAACCGATATTTGACGGCTTTAGTAACAACGTTATTAAAGAAGGATTACCAAAGCATGAATTCTACAGACAAGTTGTCAAAGGTGCATTGTTTGATCCTACAACCGGAGTCTATTTAGGTCCTGATGTTTCCAGTGAAAGATTCGCACTTGGCAACCCGATACCTAAACATACGGGTTCTTTAAATATCAACATAAAATTATTTAAGAGAATAAATGTATATGCTCTTTTTGATTGGGCTTTAGATAGAACAATAAATAATAGTACTGCAAGATTTGCAGCACGTTTCGGTAACTATGAACCTCTTAATAAACTTAATGACTTGCTCTCTTCGCAAACACCGGGTACACCCGAATACATTGCCACTGCTAATAAAGTTGCAAAGTTAGACGGTAATTATCCTTCTAATTATTTTGAAAACGGAAAATTTTTCAAATTTAGAGAACTGAGTGTAAGTTTTAGCTTTAAAGACATTCTGACCACCTATTTAAATTCAAACTATATTTCGGACTTTGTAGTTGGTCTTTCAGCTAGAAATCTGTTTACATCAACTCCTTATACAGGCTCTGATGTTGAATTAAATTCAAACGGTGGCAGAAGTTTAACTAGAGGATGGGATTTTTTAACATTGCAAAACCCAAGAACTTATAATTTTTGGGTTAGATTAGCATTTTAATTAGGAGGTTAATATGAGATATATAAAAATATATTTATTAATGTTTATTACAATTTTTGCATTCAGTTCGTGCAAAGATTACGTTTCAAACGTAGATCCATTAATAGATCAAGTTGCCGATGGAACACTAAATGATCCGTCTCAATTACCCTTTTTAATTAAAGGTGTAAAAACTAGATTTGCAAATGCAACCGAAAGGTTAAATGTTATTGCAGACGGACTTTCGGATCAATTATTCTTCGATCAAAATGTTCCTAACGCTACATTCCCTACTTTCCGTGATATCGATAACGGTAAAATATTCTTTGATAATAACTCGGTTAGAACTCCTTACACACGTGTAGGACAATACAGGTTCTTAGCCGATAACTTAGTCGAAAGAGTAGGTAAAATGACCGTGCCCGATGCAACGCTTAAAAACGACGCATTATTTACCGGTTATTTTTACGGAGGTTATGCTCGTTATCAGTATGCAACTTATATGGGCTTAACAGAAACTCAAGGCGGTTCGCCAATTGACGGCGGTCCATTTATTGGTTCGGCAAAAATGTATGACTTAGCTATTGCTAAATTCAAAGAAGCACTTAAGTATACAACAAACCCGGCTACCATAAGAATGGTAAATTCCGTTATTGCAAGAGCATATTTGTATAAGGAAGACTATGCAAATGCCGTAACTTTTGCAAAATTAGGTATGATAAACGGTGATCCTGCTTTCGAAGCACTTCACAGTGTACAAGAAGATAATTACTACTGGCAACAAGCCGGACCGGGCAGAACACAATATGTAACCGACTTTAGATTTAAAGGTTACGTTGATGCCGATCCGAACGAAGCCAACCGTATTAAATTATTACCTATAACAGGCAATGACGGTACAACAATCTACTATATGCAGGCTAAATACGATAAGCGTGAATCCCCCGGTATTATGATGACTTGGCAGGAAAATAATTTAATGCTTGCCGAATTAACTTTACGAGGACAAAGCGGAGGTGACGCGCTCACTTTGGTTAATGAAGTTAGGGCTTCGCACAATATTGCACCGTTAACTGCCGTTGACCTTGATGCTCTTTATATTGAAAGAGATAAAGAACTATTTGTAACTGCTAACAGATTGCCAGATGAACGTCGTTTTAATAAATGGCATTTAGGCCCGGGCACCTGGCAGTACTTGCCTATTACGGATGATGAAAGAAATAGTAATCCAAACTTATAATATTTCCTTTCGTTAATTAGTTAAGAGAAAAGCTGCACTTATTGCAGCTTTTCTTTTTTTATAAACAATGACTTCTAAAAAATTATGAAAAAAACGAATTTTAATAAAATAGTTGTATTATTCTTTTTCATTTCCTTAAATATTCTTCCCCAGACTTTTAACGGAAGCAGAGATGCGGTTATTTTGAAATTAGTAAACAACGTTTCAGCAGAAAATATTAAAAATAATATCGAAAAACTTGTAGGTTTTAAAACACGCCACACTTTAAGCAGAACGGACAGCAACACCGAAGGAATAGGAGCCGCAAGAAGATGGGTTAAAAAAACATTCGAACAATATGCAAAAAATTCCAACGGAAGAATGGATGTTTATTTCGATTCTTTTACGCTTGAACCCGACGGCAGAAGAATCGACAGAAAGGTTGAATTAAAAAATGTAATTGCAAAATTAAACGGAACGGATAAAAACGACGATAGAATTTTCATAGTCAGCGGACATTTAGATTCAAGAAATTCAGACGCGATGGACAGCACGGGTTTTGCCCCCGGAGCCGACGATGACGCATCGGGAGTTGCCGTTGTGTTGGAATTAGCCAGGGTTATGTCCGAATACAAATTCCCTTCTACAATATTGTTCGTCGCTTTCTCAGGCGAAGAGCAGGGGCTTTACGGTTCAAAACATTTAGCCGGCATAGCAAAAAAAGAAAAATGGAACATTACCGGTGTTTTTAATAACGATATGGTGGGCAGCAACAATACAAGCGGCACAAATCAATTCACAAACTTAAAAGTAAGGGTTTTCAGCGAAGGCGTACCTGCTTTTGAAACTAAAGAAATGGAGAAAATTAGAAAATATTTAGGCACCGAAAACGACGGGAAATCGAGACAGCTTGCGCGGTATATAAAAGAAATTGGTGAAAATTATGTGGATCAAATAAGCGTGACTTTAATTTACAGAAAAGACAGATTTTTAAGAGGCGGCGACCATACACCGTTTAATAATGCCGGTTTTACAGCCGTCAGGTTTTGCGAAATGCTTGAAAATTATAACCACCAGCATCAAAACGTTTTAACAAAAGATGGAATTGAATACGGCGATCTGCCGAAATTTGTTGACTACGATTACACAAAAAAAATTGCGCAATTGAATATTGCCGCATTATCGAATTTAGCACTTTCTCCGAGGGAACCGGAAAATGTAAGAATAGACGTAAGCAAGCTAACTAATTTTTCCACACTGCTATGGAACAAAGCAAAAGATAAAAGAACGGCGGGTTATAATATCTTAATTAGGGAATCTTCTTCCTCAATTTGGCAAAAGAAAATATTTACGAGAGACACTACAATTACCCTTCCCTATTCAAAAGATAATTATTTATTCGGTGTTCAATCCGTTGATAAAAACGGACACTCGAGTTTACCGCTAATACCTCTGCCGCTTTTTAGATAAATTAATCTTAGATTATATTAAAGACCGTTTATTCAGACAAACGGTCTTTAATATATATGTTTCTTTTGGAAAATGAATTATTTAACTTGTTTACTGCTTCTTCTTTAAGTGATAAAATATATTTTTTATGAGGAGAGTAAAAATGAGAAATTTTAAATTTGTATTTCTGATAATTACTCCTATAATGTTTTTCAACTCTTGCAAAGACTTCATTTCCAATACAGATTCTTTAATCGAGCGAATTGAAGATTCAAAATTAAATGACCCTGCTCAGATCCCGTTTTTAATTTCGGGGTTAAAAACACAATTTTCAGCTGCGGCTTCAAACGCCATTGTTCTTTCCGATGTTTTATCCGATCTGTTGTATTATAATCCTCATATGGTATTTGACGGACCCCCTTATAGAGAAATAGATTATGGAACAATCAGTTTGGAAAATGAAATTATTGCAAGGGCTTACAGTTACATTGGTCAAGCCCGTTTTTATGCCGATAATCTTGTGGAGAGGGTACTAAAAGAAAAAATTGCCGACGAAAAATTAAAGAAAGAAGCCCTTTTCGCAGGTAGGTTTTACGGAGGATATACAAGGTTTTTATACGCCGCTTACTTTGGTCTTTCAGAAACAAACGGCGGTTCGCCGGTTAACGGAAGCCCGTTCATCTCATCGGATAAGTTATACACCCGGGCAATAAATTTATTTGTGCAGGCTCTTGAATCAACCGAAGATCCTTGGCAAAAAAGGCTGACCAACTCTATGATTGCAAAGTCGTATTTATACCAAGGAAATTACGCAAATGCTGCCGCATTTGCTTTAAAGGGTTTATCATCCGGGGACCCTTCTTTCAGTATTCAATTTAACATTAAATTCTCATATTATAACCGTTATTACTTAATTGCGAGTAAATTTGATTTACTATTTGTAATTGATAATAGATTTTCAAAATACATTGAAGCGGATCCGAATGAAGCAAACAGGATCAAAATAGATTCGATAATTACCAACGACGATAATCATAGTATTATTTACTTTCAAACAAAGTATGATAACCTTGATTCTCCCGAAGATTTAATAAGCTGGCAGGAGAACAACTTAATGCTTGCCGAACTGGCTCTTCGAAATCAGGCTTCCGCCGGCAACGCCTTAGCTCTGGTAAATGAAGTACGATTATCTCATAATATTTCACCTCTGAATAATGTAGACCTTGAAACAATTTATACGGAAAGAGACAAAGAACTATTCAGCACAGGTAACAGACTGCCTGATGAAAGACGTTTCGATAAATTTCATTTGCCGGCAGGCAGATGGCAATATTTACCTGTACCGGCCGAGGAAAGAAACACAAATAATAACCTTTAACTATCGCAAAGAATACAAGACAAATTAAAGGCTTTAAATTAAATAACTTTTTTTATTTCAATCCTCCGATAATATAAGTTTAGTATTTAAATGGAAAATATTAATTACTGAAGACAAACCACCCATATATGCCGCGATGCATTTTTGTTAACACGTAAAATTTTACTTCGTTTTCCGAGAATGATGTTTTTTACTATATAAATTTACAAAGTTCGGATGGTTGATCTAATCAAAAATTTGAGGGGGGTATTTTAGCCGCTCTTATTGAGCGGCTTTATTTTTAAAATATTGTTCCGCGGTTACAAACTTTTTGCCGTTCCAGTAGCGTATTTGGCTTTTAAGTATTTCTTTGTACTCGGGTGTGTCTGT
>CAZAOG010000156.1:0-5804 GCA_964486645.1 uncultured Ignavibacteriaceae bacterium
CCGTATAATACTGTTGACAATCACTCAGTACTTATTTAAGTTTCTTCAATAAATTTTAAAAATTAAAATATTTAGACGTAAAATATTGTTAAAAATTCGCTATCCCTATTATTCTAAAATTTATTTTGCCTTGAGATTATTCCCATCGTTTTCCAATTTATCTCTTTAATAGCCAAAAAGCGAATTAACATTTTATTTTACTAAATAAATCATAATTAAAGACAACATAAATAATAAACAACGAGTTAGAAATAATGAAAAAGGATATACGAGAACTTAGTGAAGTTACTGTTAGGTTTGCCGGTGATTCAGGGGACGGTATGCAGCTTACAGGCACTCAATTTAGTAATACTTCTGCTTTAGCAGGAAATGACGTGAGTACTTTGCCGGATTATCCCGCAGAAATCCGTGCACCAATCGGTACTACTTACGGCGTCAGCGGGTTTCAACTGCATTTTAGTGATAGTGACATCCACACACCGGGTGATGCACCCGATGTGCTTGTTGCAATGAACCCTGCATCGTTAAAAGTTAATATAAAAGACTTAAAACCGGGCGCTACAATTATAGTAAATATTAATTCATTTGATGAAAAGAATTTCAAACTTTGCCACTACGAAAGTAATCCCTTAGAAGACGGAACTTTAAGCGGATTCCACGTTATAGAAGTACCCCTTACAAAATTAACTGCCGAAGCTTTAAAAGACAGCGGACTTTCGCCCAAAGAAGTTACAAGATCAAAAAACTTTTTTGCTTTAGGATTGATGTATTGGCTTTACAGCAGACCTATTGAACCTACCATAAAATGGCTCGAAGAAAAATTCAAAACAAAACCGGAAATTATATATGCTAATAAAACGGCACTGGAAGCCGGATATTATTTTGGAGATAATACTACTTTATTTTCTACAAGATATAAAGTAAACCCCGCTAAACTTCCGAAAGGTACTTATAGAAGCATTGAAGGAAACGAAGCTTTGGCATTGGGTTTGGTTGCCGCATCCGTAAAATCAGGGTTACCCCTTTTCTTAGGTTCTTATCCTATTACACCGGCTTCAACAATATTACACGAGTTAAGCAAACATAAAAGATTCGGTGTAAGAACATTTCAGGCAGAAGATGAAATTGCTGCCGTTACAGCAACAATAGGAGCTTCATTTGCAGGTGCTTTAGCCGTTACTACAACAAGCGGTCCCGGTTTGGCACTTAAAACCGAAGCAGTCGGGCTTGGTGTAATGACCGAATTACCGATGATTATTGTTGATGTTCAAAGAGGAGGACCAAGTACCGGACTCCCTACAAAAACGGAACAATCGGATCTATTACAGGCAATGTTCGGAAGAAGCGGTGAAGCACCGGTGGTAATAATTTCCGCAAGCACTCCTGCAGATTGTTTCGACGTATCAATTGAAGCCGCAAGAATTGCTATTAAATATATGGTACCCGTTTTATATATGACGGACGGCTATATTGCAAATGGTTCGGAACCTTGGAGAATTCCTGAGCCTGACAGCATACCTGAAATAAAAGTTAAGTTCAGAACCGATCCGGAGAATTTTCAACCTTATTCCAGAGACGAAAATCTTTCCAGACCTTGGGCTATTCCCGGAACACCCGGTTTGGAACACAGGCTTGGCGGACTTGAAAAAGACAACCTTACAGGTGACGTAAATTATGATCCTGAAAACCACGAGTATATGGTAAGATTAAGAGCGGAAAAAGTAAAAAATGTTGAAAACGATATTCCCGAATTAAGCATAGAAGGTGATGCGGATGCAGATTTGCTTGTAATTGGATGGGGCGGAACTTACGGTGCTATTGCGGATGCAGTTCATAACATAACTGCAAAAGGTAAAAAAGTGGCTCAAGCTCACTTCAGATATTTGAATCCGTTTCCTAAAAATACCGAAGAAGTTCTTAAAAAATATAAATATATACTTTGTCCGGAACTTAACCTGGGGCAATTGTCATTTTTATTAAAGAGTCGGTTTTTAATTGAAATAGATTCTTATACAAAAATTCAAGGGCAACCATTTAAATCTTCGGAATTAGAAGAAAAAATTGAAGCAGTATTAGGAGGTATGAACAATGGCTGATAATATAACAACAGACACGACGACTTTAAAACCCAAAGACTTTTCTTCATCTCAGGATGTCAGATGGTGTCCGGGTTGCGGTGATTATTCTATTCTTGCTCAAATTCAAAGAGTATCACCCGATTTAGGTGTTAAAAAAGAAAATTATGTATGGATATCGGGAATCGGCTGCTCTTCAAGATTTCCCTATTATATGGATACTTTCGGAATGCACGGAATTCACGGAAGAGCTGCGGCAATTGCAACCGGAGTTAAAATTCATAATCCTGAATTATCGGTATGGGTTGCAACCGGTGACGGAGATGCTTTAAGTATCGGCGGTAACCATTTTATACATGCCTGCAGAAGAAATATCGGTATAAAAATTATTTTGTTTAACAACAGAATTTACGGATTGACCAAAGGACAATATTCTCCGACATCCGAAAAAGGAAAAATAACAAAAAGCAGTCCCTACGGCAGCATAGATTATCCGTTTAATCCAATCGCTTTGGCTATCGGATCGGATGCCACATTTGTTGCACGTTCAATAGACAGAGACCCTAAGCATTTAAAAGAAATGATTAGAAGAGCCGGAAATCACACAGGTACTGCTTTTATAGAAGTGTATCAAAATTGTAATATATTTAATGACGGTGCATATTTTCCGTTAACCGATAAAGAAACTAAATTAGATAACGTACTTGTCGTAGAGCACGATAAACCTATGGTCTTCGGAAAAGATAATGATAAAGGCATTATATTGGACGGTTTTACGCCGAGAGTTGTAAGTTTAACCGACGGAAAATATTCCGTCAATGATCTTTGGATTCACGATGAACACGATTTGCACGCATCAAGAGCGCACATCTTATCCCAATTTGCCGAATTCGAAAATCTTCCTACACCTATCGGTATTTTAAGACATATTGATAAACCGTCTTACGAAGAAGATTTGCATAACCAAATTAATAATATAATTAAAAAAGAAGGTGAAGGAAACTTGAAAGATCTTCTTTTTAGCGGCAATACTTGGGAAGTAAATTAAGTACTAATTGAATTTCAGTACTGTTTATAATTTAGGACTTGAGAAATCAAGTCCTTTTATTTTTATATTAACAAATATGATGGATTCTAAAAAACTTAAAAAAATAATTGATTCCAATAATTCGTTTCTGTTGACAACGCACGTCAATCCGGATGCTGATGCTATCGGTTCGGAAATTGCATTTTATTTGTTGCTGAAAGAAATAGGGAAAACAGTTTATGTTGTCAACCACAGTCAAACACCGTACAACCTGACTTTTCTTGATGTTGATAATGTAATTCAAAAATATGACGCTGCAAAACATAAAAAATTGTTTAACGAAGTTGATGTTTTAGTTGCACTTGATTTTAATCGTTCGAACAGAATGGTAAGTATGGAAGACGCTTTTTTAAAATCCGATAAAATTAAAATATGCATAGATCATCACGAAAGCCCACAAGATGTATTTGATAACTTGTTTACCGATACTAACTTTTGCGCAACCGGTCATATTATTTATCAATTTATAAAAGAAACAAAAATTGTAAACATCAACAAAGATATTTCCGATAACATTTACGCTGCAATAATGACGGATACCGGCTCTTTTAAATTTGACAAAACAACTTCCGAAATACATAAAATTTCTGCTGACTTGTTGGAAAAAGGAACTTCACCCACGGAGATATATGACAGCATTTATGATCAAAGCAGGTTCGGTAAAGTAAAATTACTCGGAACGGCTTTGGAGTCAATTCAAATTTACGGTAAAACAAATGAAATTTGTTTTATGAAACTCTATCAAAAAGATTTTGAAACTTGCAGGGTAGATGAATCCGATACGGACGGATTCGTAAATTTTTCGTTGTCGATTAAAGGAGTTAAAATAGGACTTTTATTTATTGAATTAAAAAACGGATTTAAAGTGAGCTTCAGATCAAAGGGGGGAATAGCCGTAAACAAACTTGCGGAAGAATTCGGCGGAGGAGGACACAGAAATGCTTCGGGGGCAAGAATATTTAATCAAAAATTAGACGAACAAATAGAAGAAATCTTAAAAAGAACTGAAAGCTATTTATAATATCGGAGACAAAATGATAAAATTAATTTTTAGAACAACCGGAAGAAAAAATATAAAATACAATCCTCTTTCACTCGGTCTGAATTTTTTAATAGATGACAAAAACTTGAAAGGTTATGTTAACAAATTAGACAAAACGTTCGATATAAAATTATCGAAACTTCAAAAAGAAAATTTACTTTCGGAAGATGTTGATGAGATTAGGGTAACAAAACAAAACGGAAAGCCGGACGAATATATATTCCACAAAGTAAAGTTGGATGAAAAATTTACTGTCGACTATTTTAGAAATTATTGTGCGGGATTAATAGGCAAAATTCAAAAAGAAAAAATAAAAGAACTTCATGTTTCATTGCCCGACTTTATTCCGTTTAAAAAATATTTTAATGATGAATCGTATTTTTATCAGACTTTTGCCGAAGGATTTGTTTTGGGCGGTTATAATTTCGATAAATATTTTGCCGATAAAAAACCGCAAAAAAAATTAATCATATCTTTTAATTCCGATAATCTTCCTGCACTGCGTAAAGCAATAAAATATGCAAAGTATGTTGCCGAAGGTGTAAACTTTACAAAGGATTTACAAAATGAACCCGCCATAACTTTAACACCGGCTGAATTCGCAAGGAGAATATCGTCCAAATTTAAAGGTACTTCCGTTAAAGTAACGGTAATGAACGAAAGGGAAATTGAGAAAAGGAAAATGGGCGGACTGCTTGCGGTTGGAATGGGCAGCAGTAATCCTCCGAGATTTATTGTAATGAGATACAACGGGCTGAAAGGTAAAACCGCAAAATCAAAACCGATTGCAATCGTAGGCAAAGGGATTACATTTGACAGCGGCGGCATATCAATAAAACCTTCAAACGGTATGAGCGAAATGAAAGCCGATATGTCGGGAGCCGGAGTTGTCGCGGGTGTTTTACTTGCAGCCGAAAGAGCAAAACTTCCTTTAAATTTAATAGGAATAATTGTGGCTGCCGAAAACATGCCTTCGGGTTCTTCGATGCGTCCGGGTGATATAGTAGTAACCTCTTCGGGTAAAAGCATTGAGGTTGATAACACTGATGCGGAAGGAAGAATGGTGCTTGCCGATGCACTTCATTACGCTTCAAAAGAAAAACCGGAAATGATAATTGACCTTGCTACATTAACGGGTGCTTGTGTTGTTGCACTCGGCGAATTAGCGGCAGGTTTGTTTAGTAAGAATGAAAAATTAAAGGATGGATTATATGCATCCGGGTTAAAAACATACGACAGAGTTTGGCCGATGCCTTTGTGGGACGATTATAATTATCAGATTAAAAGTGATGTTGCCGATGTGAAAAATGTCGGCGGAAAATGGGGCGGAGCTATTACCGCCGCAAAATTTTTAGAAAAATTTGTCGAGAAAAGCATTCCCTGGGTGCATCTGGATATTGCAGGGCCTGCAATGCCAAATGATTTTAACAACTATACCAAAAAATATATGACAGGATTCGGCGTAAGGTTGTTGTTTGATTTTTTATCGAAATAAATTAGGGGACGGGGAATTAATCTTTATTTGCTTCTGAAAAAGATCACATTTAATTTTTAAAACAAAACGAGGCTGTCTCAAAAGTGTAAATTTTAGTTAACCCAC
>CAZAOG010000157.1:0-1233 GCA_964486645.1 uncultured Ignavibacteriaceae bacterium
CCTTTACCTTTCCCTCCACCTATTCCCGGTGCAACGTTCTTGCAGACTTGCTGTTTGATACTTTCCTTTCTTCCAGCCTTCCGTTTACAATTTTTACTATCTGGTTGCCAATATTATCACCGTTAAAGCGCTAACAGTTATGGAAAAAATATCTTTCAGCGTACTGCCCCAATCAACCGGTTTTCCTTCCGGTTCGGGAATTACCTTGGTTACATTAATTATTGAGCCGTCGTATACTTCGGGGTTGCCGGAGAATAAACCGAACCCGATTTTATTTGTCTCGCCGGTAGGTTTTTGATATAATATATAATCCGAACTGTCGGTTGTTCCGCCTGCTTTGTCTATGTAATCTTTTACATCTTCTCCGTATAAAAATTTATACAGCCCGGGATTGTTTACTTCCCCCGTTACCAAAACGGTATTAGGTATTTGGGGAATATAAATTTGATCTCCGTTTTTAAGGAAAATGTCTTCACTTTCGTCATTTTCATAATATATTTTTTCCAAATTTATTACGACCTTTTTATTCCCTCTTTTAAAGTTCGCTCCCAAAAGAAATCCTTCGTTCGTCGGACCGCCGGCTTCTTTCAATAAATCAAGCAATGTTTCATTTCTGTTTTTTAGAACATAAACCCCCGGTTTAATTACTTCGCCTCTAATGGTAACTGTTCGCTGAGGTTCCCAATCGGGATTTTTTCTTACAACCACAATATCTCTGTGCTGTAAATAAAAGTACTTTTTACTCGTATCGTTTATTGCGGCATCAATTGTATTTTTATCAAATTCATCCGGAAGTTTAACAATATGCGTCTCTGATATTTTATCGCCTTGGTATCCTTCGGAATTAAGCCTGTTGACATAAGCTTCCGTTTTTAATGAAGATTCCAAAAACCCGCCTGCCTGAATTATCAAATCCATAACCGTCATATTTGAATTTAAAGGATATTGTCCGGGGTTTTTAACTTCACCTTCAATCTTAACGAATTTATTGATCACTTTGTTAACATCGGCTTTATAAATATATATTTTATCGCCGGGTTCAAGTTTCATATTACCTTCTTTATTCGAAAGTAATTTTCCCAAATCGAAAGAAATTACTTTTGTTGTTATTCCGTCAGGATTAATACGAATAACATCTCCCCGCTGAAGGTAAACATGCCCTTTGAATATCGGGTCTTCCCATTTCCCCGCTCTAAAAACCATATCATACAAAGTTAAACTATCCGCATATTC